>NZ_LVIA01000003.1:0-166388 GCF_001596805.1 Halomonas sp. KX33721
CAGCTTGAAGACCATCGCCAGGGTCGTCGCTCTGGAGCCGCAGTTCCGGCTGCGCTTGCTCCGCAGGCGGACCGTGGCGAAGGTCGACTCGATCGGGTTGGTGGTGCGGATATGCACCCAGTGTTCTGCCGGGTAGTCATAGAACGCCAGCAGCTCCTCCCGATCCTTGGCCAGGCACTCCATGGCTCTGGGGTACTTGGCCTCGAAGCGTTTCACCGTGCGATCGAAAGCCTTGTGCGCCTCATCGCGGGTCTCGGCCATCCAGATCTCATGGAGGTCGGCCTTGACCTTGGGCTGCACGGATTTCGGCAGTTTATTCAATACGTTGGCAGTCTTGTGGACCCAGCAGCGCTGGTGCTCGGTCTCTGGATAGACCTTGCTCAGTGCAGCCCAGAAGCCCATGGCGCCGTCGCCGACCGCCAGCTTGGGGGCAGTGGTCAGCCCGCGCTCGCGTAGACCCGTAAGCAGCTCTTTCCAGCTGGCCTCCGACTCGCGTTGCCCATCCTCGACAGCCACCAGCTCCTTGCGGCCCTGATCGGTAACACCGATGATCACCAACAGGCACAGGCGGTCATCCATGCGCACGTTGCTGTACACGCCGTCTGCCCACCAGTAGACGTAGCGCTGCTCTGATAAGCCCCGCTTCTGCCACTCGGCGTGCTCAGCCTCCCACTGCTTCTTGAGCCGCGACACAGTATTGGCCGAAAGCCCCTTGGCCTGGTCGCCCAGCAGGGCTGCCAGGGCCTCCTGGTAGTCACCGGTGGAGACCCCCTTCAGGTAGAGCCAGGGGATCAGCTCTTCGATGCTGCGGGCCCGCTTCAGGTAGGGCGGCAGCAGCGCGCTGCTGAAGGTAACCCCATCACCGCTGCGATCGCGGGTCCGGGGCACCTTGACCTCGACGTCGCCGATACCGGTCTGCACCGTGCGCTCCGGCAAGTAGCCGTTGCGGACGACGGCACGGCGACCGTCTTCCAGCGTCTTCTCGGCGTACTGCTCAAGGAACGTGCTCAACTCGGCCTCCACGGCTTTGGCGATCAGATCTCGGGCACCTTGGCGAAGCAATTCATGCAGCGGGTCGGTAGCGCCAGTGTCTGGTTGCGTCACGGCTTGGAGAGTAGAATTGCTCATGGCGTATCCGTCCTATGTTGGTTGTGATCTGGCGAGATCAATCAACAGGATACGCCACCCTCTCTACTGCCCTCCATACACAAGAACTGAGCTTAACTCCTTAAGAAGAACTAGGGGTTAATAATGCTTACCGCCGGAGACACTGTCATATGCAGCTTTGCGCCGCCCTAATGAAGCAGCTATTTGCTCGAGCCAAGCGTCAAAACAAGAGTGCTTCCCTAAACACTAAACACGGCAGTGAGCGTTCTGGCTGGTGGTCATTAGATCTTTCTGGGCAACTTGGGTATCCGCTAACGCTTGAGATTCAAGGCTGGTATGGCAGCCAGCCCTTTTCTTGGAAAAGCGTTAGCGACGGCGCTGTTGTTGCGGAAAGCCGCTTTCTCCAGTCGCCTGGTCTTCCTTTGGATATTTTATGCACTCAGAATAATACCCTTGAGCAGGGGATCCCTTCCGAGCTTGTAGCGTTGGGCGATCACGCCCCTTTTATGCGTTATGCTGTCTATCAAGCCTGTGCCTGCTTACCTCCTGCCAAACAATTAGCCGAAGACTCCCCGTTGCTGCTGGTTCTCACGCTTGATTGGGCACAGAGGTTAAATATTGAACAAGCTGAATTGGCAGTTTGGCTGTCCGACAAGCGTGCTAGGCTGTTGAAAATAATTGGCTTACCGGGTTCTGCTTCTCTTGCTAGGCTGTTACGCCGTATTCCATTAACGCCAATCGCAAGCTGGCAGTTGGACGCTTTGCGGAAATGCTTGCAACAACCTGACGCCCTGGGGCTATTGCGGCATCTCACCCATCCTAACCTTAACCATGTGTGGTTCCTGAACCGTTTCCCCGCTTCTTGGCCAAAGCTGCTGGAGATGATTGAGCAGAATGCATCGTTGCATACAATCGTCTGGCTACAGCGCATGGTGGAAGACATCCAGCGCCTCGCGCCTAACGGCACCCAGCTCTACCGTGTAAGCGATACCCAGGCGTTGCAGCAACTGCATGATGACTTGGTGGCGCGCTTCAATGCCCTGAGCCGCGAGAGCCATGGCGCTGCACTCGCTATGCAGTATGGCGACTACCCCGAGGTGCCTCACCCTGGTGATGCCGATATCGTTGCGCTGGAGAGTTGGGATGCTCTGCTGGCCGAAGGCACCCAAATGCATCACTGCATAGGCAGCTATGCGGCACAAATCGCTGCCCGCCAAGTATTCGTTTACCACATGCAAGCGCCCGAGGTACTAACCGTTGCGCTTACCCCACAAGGCGGTAAATGGGGGCTGCAAGAAGCACGCGGTTATTGCAATGCGTTGCCTGGTGAAGCGGCATTAGCGGCAATACAGCGATGGTTATCGGTTGCCTATTAGGCTTGCTCTGTGGGAAGCATTGCTGCCTGAAAGGCGTGCTCATCCACCCATGCCGCCAAATCACCCAGCGCCTTCATGGCACCTGCCTTGGTGTATTCAGCGGGCCAGGCACTTAACGCTAACCAGCGGCCCCTATTTTCATACCAAGTATCGTTGTCACTGCCATCCCTGTACCACGTGCTGTCCGGCTGTTTGGAGGTAGGTACTGCCTTTAAAAATGCTCGTTCGAGATCTTTCAGACACGGGTCATGATTCTCCTGGCTCTCCACGTATGCGCGGAGCTCGAAACCGATGCTTTCATTACCTTCTGATTCCGATGAAGGGTAAAAAATCAGACATACTTGGGTGGCTCCACCATGTTGTTCGCTCCACGAGCGGGGGAAGAAGCGCCATACCCTTGTTTGGTGCCAGTTCTCCGGCTTTTTATTGGTGCTAATATTGCCGATATCTATCTGTAACGCAGCGGCAATATGGCTTTTCCCTTCCGCCCTCAGTTCCTGTTCGAACTGTTCCAGACGCGCCGATGCTTCGTATAAGTCATGAAAATGCTTTAACGAAAACTCTAGTTCCTCTTTCGTCATGATCTTCTCTTCCGTGGGGTGGGCGATAGAGGCGAGGTGCTGCAGCAACTCCTGATAAAAGACTTGCCATTTCGTCTGCTCAGAGGGCGCTACATCTTGCCCATACAGCGCATAAGCCGAGACTAATAGTTCCGAGTAGGATAGCGTCGGCCAGCCTGCCTTTTTAGCGGGAGCCCAAACGCTTTCCTTGGAGTCATCCGGGCATAAAACGCATCGATAAGCTTTAACCGCATAGCTGTTCAGCAAGCTGTCGTAGGCATCAAACGGATTATGCTCCGCCGAAGCCCATACTTTATGCTCGATACCCACGACGAAGTCGTTTCCCGACACCACTAAATCTAAACGCTTCGTCGATGCGCTTTCGGCGCTCCAACTCCCTGCTTCTCGTTCGGTGGTAACGGCTTCCCAGTCGACTTGCTGTAGATGTTCACCATCGAAGTGGCCTTTACGCACGAGTGCATGCAGCAGCGCTTTGGCTAACCAGCGGGGCGCACCGGGGTAGCCGCCCATGAAGAAGGCCATTAAGTCCGATAAGCGGTTTTCATGCTGGCCAGGGCCTGCAACGGAGAACAAGTTGGGGGTAGGGGGCTCCGGCTTGGGCAGGAGTGCCAACTTCTCGAAAAACCGTTCTAACGCTGCCAAATTAGCTGATTCTGAAGACATCAAGTACCCCTAAAACATTCTGAACGGATTCAACCCATTGGCCTGCTGCATCATCATGCGTTTGGCAAACGGCACTCGCTCGGCGAGGTGCAGGCTGAGATCACCCAGTTGGCGGAGCGGCTTGGCCCCGGTGAAGAGGTGGTGGAAGCTGTCGGTGGCGGCAATCATCGCTTGGTTGGCGAGGCGGCGCTGGCACTCGAAGCGGTGCAGGCTGATGTGGTCGCCGGGGTCGCGGCCTTTGATGATCAGCTCGGCCAGGGTGTCGGCGTCGTGCAGGCCGATGTTCAACCCTTGCCCGGCCAGCGGGTGCACAACGTGGGCGGCGTCGCCGATCAGCGCGAGGCGTTTGCCGATGTAGCGCTTGGCGTGCTGGCGCTTGATGGGGAAGCTGGCCCGCGCCACAATACGGGTGAGCTTGCCCAGGCGTTGGGGGAAGGTGGTTTCAATGGCGTGCTGGAGCGCGTTGTCGGAGAGCTGTTCGCGGGCTTTGGTGGCTTCGTTGCTGTCGTACCACACCAGCGAGGCGCGCTGGCCGGGCAGCGGCAGCATGGCAATCGGCCCTTTGGGGGTAAAACACTGCCAGCTAACATCCTGCTGGGGCAGCTCGGTCTCGACGTTAATGATCATCGCCCGCTGGTGGTAGTCGTGGCTGGTCACGCCAATGCCCGCTAGCTCGCGTAGCGTAGAGCGCGCGCCGTCGGCCCCCACAATCAGCCGGGCACTTAGGGTTTTGCCGTTATCCAGCTCTAGCATGCGGGCGGTGGTGGCTGCCATGGTGCTGAGCGGGGCGCACTGGGTATAGCAGGTCACGCTGGGCAGTTCTTCCAAGCGTTGCCACAGGGCGTACTGCAAAGCGCGGTTTTCGATAAAAATACCGAAGTCGTTCATGCCGCTCTCTTCGGCGGAGAACACGGAGTGGCCGGTGCCATCCTGATTCGCCACGTCGATATGCCGGAACGGGCAGCAGCGCTCGCCGGGCAGTATCGCGCCGCTGGCTTTCACAAACGCCAGCGACCGGGCGTTGAGCGATGAAATACGCAGGTCGTAGTCGCCGCTGGCGGGTTTGGGGGCGCTGCCGCGCTCGACGAGCCCCACGGAAATGCCCGCTTGGCCGAGCCTTGCCGCCAGGGCCGCGCCCACCATGCCGCCACCGACAATAATAATCTCGTGATCCCACTGCATGAGAGGCTCCTTAATCCGCTATCGAGGGCACATTGCATGTGCTTATATTGTCCTACAGTATCGTTGACTTGTCGCAGTATTGCCTAGGGTGATCCATTGACGCAGGCCGTGGAAAGTGTCGAAAAACGAGAGAGCAGCGAGGTAGCCGGGGAAGCACTGGCCGCCTTTATCAGGCGCTACCCCAAACTCTGGGTGATTACCGGAGCGGGGGTGAGTACCGATAGCGGAATTCCCGATTACCGCGATGCCGATGGTCAGTGGAAGCGCCCGCCGCCGGTGCAGCACGGCGATTTCATGAGTTCCTTCGCCGTTCGCCAGCGCTATTGGGCGCGAGCGCTGGTAGGCTTCAAGGCCATGCGTGAAGCCCAGGTGAGCGGGGCGCATCGGGCGTTGGCAGAGCTTGAGGCCATGGGTCATGTGGAGTTGCTGGTCACACAAAACGTGGACCGCCTGCACCAGCGGGCGGGCTCAAAAAAGGTGATCGATCTTCACGGCAGGGCGGACGTGGTGGCCTGTATGGCCTGCGGCTATCAAATGATGCGTCACGCCATGCACAGTGAAATGGCGCGCATGAACCCAGCCTTTGCCACGTTGGATGCCCGCCACGCGCCGGATGGCGATGCGGATCTGGAAGCCGATTTCTCCACCTTTAACGTATTGGATTGCCCGCGCTGCAAGGGCATTCTCAAACCGCAGGTGGTCTATTACGGCGATGTGGTGCCCCCTGCGCGGCGGTTGGCGGCCCAGGCGGCGCTGCAGCAAGCCGACGCGGTGCTGGCAGTGGGCACGTCGTTGATGGTCTATTCCGGCTACCGCTTCTGTCGGGATGCCCACGCCATGGGCCTGCCCGTGGCATCGCTCTCGCTGGGCGTGACCCGTGCCGATGGGTTCTTGACCCACCAGTGGCGCGCGCCGCTAACGCCGGTGCTGGAATATGCGGTTGGGCGTCTGAAAAAGGGCTAACGTGTTTTGGATACCGGCGGGTTACTATCGAAGCGAGCAATTTCAAATTGGTTAAGAGGCTCTCTGCGACAGGCTATCGCCAATTACTTGAGTAAACTGCTAGGGTATTCCTAGACGATAAACTGAAAAGCGGAGTTGCCCGTGCTGACCTTTGAACACCAGTTTGCCACGCTGCCAGAGCCTTTATGGGTGGCTTGCCAGCCTACGCCCGTGGCGCAGCCCAGCCTGATCGCGTTTAACGATGACCTGGCCGCGCAGCTAGGCATGCAAACCCGGCCCGACGACGCCACGCTGGCCCAGTGGTTCAGCGGTAACCAGCTGCCGCCGGGTGCCGAGCCTAAAGCGCTGGGCTACGCCGGGCACCAGTTCGGCAACTTCGTACCCCAGCTTGGCGATGGTCGCGCGCTGCTATTGGGCGAAGTGGTGGACCAGCAGGGTGAGCGCCGAGATGTGCAGCTAAAAGGCAGCGGCCGCACGCCGTTTTCTCGGGGTGGCGATGGGCGCTCGCCCCTTGGCCCGGTGCTTCGCGAATACTTGGTGAGCGAGTTCATGGCCGCCGTGGGCGTACCCACCACCCGCGCCCTGGCGGCCGTCTCTACGGGCGAGCGCGTGGTGCGCCAAATGGCCGAGCCGGGAGCCGTGCTGACCCGTGTAGCCAGCAGCCATATTCGTGTAGGCACGTTCCAGTTTGCCGCCGTTCGCCGCGATGAAGACGCGCTCAAAGCGTTGGCCAATCATGTGATGGCCCGCCACTACCCAGAAACGGCCAATGCTGACGATCCGTACCTTGCCCTGCTGGAAGCCGTTACCGCCCGCCAGGCAGCGCTGGTGGCGCGTTGGATGAGTCTAGGCTTCATTCACGGCGTGATGAACACCGACAACTGCAGCATTGCCGGTGAAACCATCGATTACGGCCCCTGCGCCTTCATGGAGCAGTTCGACCCGCAAAAGGTCTTCAGCTCCATCGATCAGGGTGGGCGCTACGCTTTTAACCACCAGCCGGGCATCGCTCAGTGGAACCTGGCGCGCTTTGCCGAAACCCTGCTGCCGCTGATGCGTGAAGAGGGTGATGCCGTGGTAGAGCAGGCCACCGAGGTGCTACGCGGCTTTACCGCTCGTTTTGGCGCCGAGCAGCGCCGCCTGCATGCCGACAAGCTGGGCCTTGCCCCGGAAAGCGACCGTGCCGTGGCGCTGATGGAAGCGCTAGAGATCCAGATGCATCAAGGCCGCATGGACATGACCGCGACGTTCGACGCGTTGACGCACTATGCCAAAACGCTGGGTGCCCAAGCCTTGAGCGCGGACACGTCAGCCCACTCCCAAAAAGAGGCGCTGCTGGCGCTGACCACGCAGCCCGCTGGCCTGACCGCTTGGCTGGCCGACTGGGAAAACGCCCAGCAAGCCAGCCAGCAGAGTGAACGCCAGGAGGCCATGCGCCGCGCCAACCCTGTGGTGACTCCCCGCAACCACCGCATTCAAGAGGTCATCGATGCGGCGGTAGAAGGCGATTTCGCGCCTTTCCACACGCTGCTCGCGGCGGTCACGCAGCCCTTTGATGAATCGGAAACCGCGCGCCAACTGGCCGCCCCTGCCACGGCTAGTGAGCAGGTGCTGCGCACTTTTTGTGGTACGTGACGGCGGCACACCCTGTGATAAACTGTGCTTTTTTACAGGTAAGGGCGGAGGCAAGGTCGGCCTGTGCGCAAAATCATTCACTGCGACTGTGACTGCTTCTATGCGGCGGTCGAGATGCGCGACAACCCCGCGCTGGCGGAGATTCCCATTGCCATTGGCGGCAGTGTGGCGCAGCGCGGGGTGGTGGCCACCTGTAACTATCCTGCCCGCGCGTTTGGCATCCACTCCGCCATGCCCATGGCTCAGGCGCTCAAACGCTGTCCTCACCTCACGGTGATTCGTGGCGACATGGCGAAGTACAAGGCCGTGGCACGCCAGGTGTTTGCCATCTATCGCGATGTCACCGAACTGATCGAGCCGCTCTCGCTGGACGAAGCCTTTCTGGACGTCTCGGAGGTCACGCTTCACCACGGCAGCGCCACCCGTATGGCCGAAGCCATTCGCCATCGGGTGAAGCAGGAAGTGGGCATTACCGTGTCGGCGGGGGTGGCACCCAACAAGTTTCTCGCCAAGATCGCCAGCGACTGGCGCAAGCCCGATGGGCTGTTTGTCATCACGCCAGACGATATCGACGCCTTCGTGCAGCAGCTGCCGGTGAAAAAGATTCATGGGGTGGGGCCGCGCACCGCTGAAAAGCTGGCCGAACTGGGGATTCAAACGGGGGCGGATCTGCGCGCCCGGCCGCTGACCGAGCTGGTGGAGCGCTTTGGTCGCTTTGGGCATCGCCTGCATGAACTCAGCCACGGGCGCGATGAGCGCCCGGTTAAAACTCACCGCGAACGCAAGTCGATCAGCACCGAGCAAACCTACTCTCAAGATTTACCCACCTTGGAAGCCTGCCGTCGTCAGCTCCCCGAGCTGATTGGCGATTTAGAGCGCCGCTACGCCCGCCTAGACCCGGCACCCGCCGTGCGCGGAGTAATGGTGAAGATCAAATTCAACGACTTCACCCAAACCACCGTCGAACACGCCGACCCCGCACCCAACTTGGAGCAGTTCGAAACCTTGCTGAATGTGGGATGGGCAAGGGGCGAGCGCCCCGTGCGCCTGCTGGGGGTGGGCTACCGCTTGTCGGAAGAGACCGCTGCCCAGCAGCTCTCGCTGTTTTAATTAGCCTGTTAACACTTGGGTGGATTGACGGGTTTCAGTGCTCGCGTTAAAACAGACGTATGATAGATAGCGCTTCTTCCCGTTAGCCTAACTGCGAGCCTGCCATGCCTGCCGATGCCACCCAACGCCCCCGCTTAGTGTTTGCCCATGCCAACGGCTTTCCCGGTTTGAGCTACCGCAGCCTGTTAGACCCGCTGGCAGAATCGTTCGATTTACACCCGCTAGATCGGCTAGGCCACCACCCGGATTACCCGGTGAATCACAACTGGGGCAACTTGGTGGAGGAACTGCTTAGCTACCTCCCCGATACCGACGCGCCGCTGCTGGGCGTAGGGCATTCGCTGGGCGGCACGCTGATGGCCATGGCTGCGGATAAGCAGCCGGAGCGTTTTCGCGGTGTGATCATGCTCGACCCGCCGCTGATGCTGGGGCCGGATGCCTGGGCCATGAAAGCGGCCAAACGGTTTGGGTTCATGGACCGTATCACCCCCGCGGGTAAAACCAAGGGGCGGCGCACGGTGTGGCCCAGCCGTGAGGCCATGGCGACCTCGCTGCGGCGGCGAGGGCTGTTTCGTCGCTTTACCCCCGAGGCACTCAACGACTACATTGAAGCAGGCACACGGCTGCTGGACGATGGCAGCGCCGAGCTGACCTTCGACCCGCGCATCGAGCTGGAAATTTTCCGCCACTTGCCGGATCACCTCTCCGGCTTGCCCCAACGGGTAGGCGTACCCGTTCAGCTAGTGGCCGGGCTGGAGTCGCACTTGATGACGCCATCGCGGGTCAAGCGCATCGCCCGCCGGGGGTTGCCGGTCAGTACGGTGCCGGGCACCCACATGTTCCCCATGGAGCACCCGGAGGAGACCCGCTCGGCGATCTTGGTCGCGTGGCAGCAGTTTCAAACAGCGCCGTCATAGGGCGCTCAAGGAGTCGATATGTACCTTTCCGTACAGCTGAGTTACTACCCGCTGGCCGATGATTTCAAGCCCGTGGTGAAAGAGGTCGTCAAACGCCTGGAGGCCACCGGGCTGGAGGTTCATCCTAACCGCATGAGTACCCAGGTATTCGGTGAGTTCGATGAGGTGATGGCGGCACTCGGCGAGGTGATGAAGTGGTCGTTCGAGGCCCACGGCAAAGCCGTGTTTACCGCCAACTTTTTGGAAGGTGATCGGCGGCCCCGGTAACGCTCCTCAACTGCGTGGGGATGAGAGTTTAGATCAGCGATTCCAGGCAGGACTCGATGATGTCCAGGCCTTCGTTCAGCACGTCGTCTTCGATGGTGACGGGCATCAGGAAGCGGATGGTGTTGCCGTACATACCGCAGGAGAGCAGGATCAGACCCTCTTCACGGGCTTTTTTGCACAGCGCTGCTGCCAGCTCCGGGTCCGGGGTGCGGTCGGTCTTGTTGTTCACCAGTTCGAAGGCGGCCATGGCACCCATGTTACGCACGTGGTCGATGCAATCGAACTTGCCCTGCCACTCGTTGAAGCGTGCTGCCAGCTTCTCGCCCAGCGCCTGGCTCTTCTCGAGGATGTTCTCCTCTTCGAAGATTTCCATGACGGCCAGCGCTGCGGCACAGGCGGTGGGGCTGCCGGTGTAAGTGCCGCCCAGGGAGTTGGGGCCAGAGGCGTCCATCACCTTGTCGGTACCGACGATGGCCGAGATCGGCATGCCGTCGGCCATGCTCTTGGCCATGGTCATCATGTCTGGCTCAACGCCGCTGTGCTCGATGGCGAACATCTTGCCGGTGCGGCCAAAGCCCGACTGCACTTCGTCGATGATCATCAGCATGCCATGCTCATCGCAAATTTCGCGAATCTTCTTCAGGAAGCTGGTCGGAGCAGGGTAGAAGCCGCCTTCACCCAGCACCGGCTCAAGAATGATCGCGGCAGTGTCTTTAGGGTTGGCGTCGGTTTTCAACGTCATCTTCAGGCCGCGAATGGCCTCGTCTTCGCTGACGCCGTGGTAGGGCACCGGGTAGGGCGCGCGGAATACGGTGCCGGGCATCGGGCCGAAATCGGTCTGGTAGGGCGCGACCTTGCCGTTCATGGCCATGGTGTAGAAGGTGCGGCCATGGTAGCCGCCATCGAAGCAGATCACGTTGGAGCGGCCAGTGGCGGCGCGAGCGATCTTCACCGCGTTTTCCAGCGCTTCGGCACCGGAGTTGGCCAGCATCACCTTGGCGTGGCCGCGCACGGGCACGAGATGGCTGAGCTTTTCGGCGACCTTGACGTAGCCTTCATAGGGCATGACCGTTTGGCAAGTGTGCATGACCTTGTCGAGCTGGGCTTTTACCGCAGCCACTACCTTCGGATGGCGGTGCCCCACGTTCAAGACGCCAATACCGCCCGCGAAGTCGATGAAGCGGTTGCCGTCGGCGTCCCAGATCTCAGCGTTTTCGGCGCGGTCCGCAAAGGCGGTGGCGGGGCTTGCAGCGCCCGCCGCGACGTATTTCTGCTTTAGTTCGTTAAGCTCGGCATTGCTCATGACTCAGCTCCTTAAAGGATAGGGTGTAGCTCTAGCATAGTGCGCAATAGCGTTGATCACACTGATGACGATGCGATGACAATCCGGTTGCGCCCGGCTTGTTTGGCCTGATACATCGCTTTATCGGCGCGATCAAGCATTCGAGTACTCGACGTTTCAATGTAACACGCGATGCCTGCTGAAAGCGTCACGGTTAGCTGATGCTGAGTGTAGGGCGTTTTGAGAAGCGGGGCGGTAGGCTCGTTTGCCGCCAATAGCGTCTGATTAAATAATGCCCGCTTGGCGAAGCACTAGGCGCTGTTCATCGGTGATGCCGATGGCATTCAGCACGCTGTCGGTGTGCTCGCCAAGCGTAGGGGGCGCGGTGGTGGCACTGATGGATTCGCCGTTGATGCGGATCGGGTTGGCTACAAGGTTGACCTCACCTGCTTGGCGATGGGGCAGCGTCTGCCTCAGGCCGCGAGCTTTCACGTGGGGGTCGTCAAAGACGCGGTCCAGGGTGTTGATCGGCCCGCAGGGCA
Organism: Halomonas sp. KX33721; assembly: GCF_001596805.1. Taxonomy (NCBI): domain Bacteria; kingdom Pseudomonadati; phylum Pseudomonadota; class Gammaproteobacteria; order Oceanospirillales; family Halomonadaceae; genus Halomonas; species Halomonas sp. KX33721. Next base: position 11,626 of record NZ_LVIA01000003.1, read on the forward strand.
CGCCCACCGCTTCAAATGCCGAGAGCCACGTATCCGTAGGCTGCAATGCTAGGGCGAGTTCTAATACCGGCACCAGCGTCTCGCGATGCTGCACACGGCTACCGTTGGTGGCAAAGCGTTCATCTTGCGCCAACTGCGGCTGGTCAATGACCTGGCAGAAGCGCTTGAACTGCTCGTCGTTGCCCACCGCCACAATCATATGGCCATCTGCCGTGGCAAACGCTTGGTAGGGCACAATATTAGGATGCGCGTTGCCCAGCCGCTGAGGCACCTGACCGGAGGTCAGATAGTTAAGCGCTTGGTTCGCCAGCACGCCTACCTGAACATCCATCAGTGCCAAATCGATATGGCAGCCTTCGCCGGTGTCGCGGCGCTGGTAGAGCGCTGCCAGCACTGCGTTGGCGGCATATAGGCCGGTAAAGATATCGGTAAACGCTACGCCGCTTTTGACGGGGCCGCCACCGGGCTCACTATCCGGCTTGCCGGTCAGGCTCATAATCCCGCCCATGGCCTGAATCATAAAATCGTAGCCCGCCCGGTGGGCGTAGGGGCTCTGCTGGCCAAAGCCGGTAATGGAGCAGTAGACCAGGCCAGGATTGAGTGCTTTCAGGCTCGCGTAGTCCAGGCCGTATTTTTTCAGCCCGCCGACCTTGAAGTTTTCCAGCACCACGTCCGATTGGGCCGCCAACTGCTTGATCAGCGCTTGGCCTTCGGGCTTGGCCATATCCACCGTCACCGAACGCTTACCGCGATTGGCGCACAGGTAATAGGCCGACTCCGTGCTGCCGGAGAGCCAGGGTGGCCCCCAGTGGCGCGTGTCATCGCCGCTTTGGGGACGCTCGATCTTGATCACTTCGGCACCCATGTCGGCCAGCATCTGCCCGCACCAGGGGCCTGCCAGTACGCGAGAGATGTCGAGTACCTTGATGCCTGCCAGGGGCTTTGCGACTGTGCTCATGGGGTGCCTCGCTGAGTGATGACGACGTTAGAAGAACGACTGAATGCCGGTTTGTGCGCGGCCCAGAATCAGGGCGTGCACATCGTGGGTACCTTCATAGGTATTCACGGACTCCAGGTTCACCATGTGGCGAATGACGCCATACTCGTCAGACACGCCGTTACCGCCGTGCATGTCGCGGGAAACACGGGCGATATCCAGCGCTTTACCGCAGTTGTTGCGCTTGATCAGCGAGATCATTTCCGGTGCCCAGTTACCGCTGTCCATCAGGCGGCCCACCTGCAGGGCGGCTTGTAAGCCCAGGGTGATTTCGGTCTGCATGTCGGCCAGCTTCTTCTGGATGAGCTGGTTGGCGGCGAGCGGGCGGCCAAACTGCTTGCGGTCCAGAGTGTATTGGCGGGCGGCGTGCCAGCAGAACTCAGCGGTGCCCATCACGCCCCAAGCGATGCCGTAGCGGGCTTTATTCAAACAGCCGAAGGGGCCTTTCAGGCCGCTCACGTTAGGCAGCAGGTTCTCTTCGGGAACGAAAGCGTTGTCCAGCACGATCTCGCCGGTGATAGAGGCACGCAGCGATACTTTGCCTTCGATTTTCGGGGTGGAGAAGCCTTCGGTACCACGCTCGACGATGAAGCCTTTGATCTGGTTATCGTGGGCAGCGGACTTGGCCCAGACCACCGCGATATCGGCAATCGGGCTGTTGGTGATCCACATTTTCGCGCCGGTCAGGCGGTAGCCACCATCGACTTTTTCCGCACGGGTGATCATGGAGCCCGGATCGGAGCCATGGTCGGGTTCGGTCAGGCCGAAGCAGCCCACCATCTCGCCGCTGGCAAGCTTGGGCAGGTATTTCTGTTTCTGCTCTTCGGAGCCATACGCTTCGATGGGGTACATTACCAGCGATGACTGCACGCTCATGGCCGAGCGGTAGCCAGAATCGACACGCTCCACTTCACGGGCGATCAGGCCATAAGCCACGTGGTTGACGCCCGCGCCGCCGTATTCCGGGGAAACCGTGGCACCTAGCAGACCCAGCTCGCCCATCTCGTTCATGATCTCGCGGTCGAAACGCTCTTCGCGGAAGGCGCTCAGCACACGTGGCTGCAGGTTTTCCTGGCAGTAGTCGTGGGCCGCATCGCGGATCTGGCGCTCTTCGTCGGTGAGCTGGCTTTCCAGCAGAAGCGGGTCGTCCCAGTTGAAGCGTGTCATGGCGTGAACTCCGAAAGATGATCGTGTTGAGCTCAATGTATCGCCGTTATTTAAAAATTTCTACATTTTTTTAAAACGCAGAATTTAATCACCTGGCATTCAATCGATGCCGCGGGATTGCAGTACCCGTGTGATGATAGGCACCGGGGTCATCAGGTGGTCGCGCATCAGGTTAGCGGCCTGCTCGGCATTGCGGGCGAGAATGACGTCGACCAGCGCAGCGTGCTCCTGGCGCTTGATGTCCAGCGCCTGGGGCGACATGACGGTCTCTTGCAGCCACAGGTGGCGATAGCGCTCTACCTGATCAAACAGGGTGTCGCGCATCTGCAGCAGGTGGGGGGAGTTGCAGCCGCTGGCAATGGCGGTATGGAACGCCTTGTGGCGCAAATCCCAACCATCCAGCAGCTCGTCGGGGGAGCTGACGCCGGTGACTTTGGCTAGCCGGTGTGCCGTGGCCAGCACGTTGGCTTCCCAGTCGTCGTCGCCACGTTCGATGGCGAGGCGCAAAATCAGCCCTTCCAACTGAGCGCGAGCGTCGTAGATATCGTTCAGTTCGGCCAGCGACATGGCGGCCACCCGGTAGCCCCGTTGGCTGATGGCCACGACCAGCCGGTCGGCGACCAGCTGTGACAGCGCTTCACGCAGCGGCCCGGTGCTCACGCCGTAATACTCTTTCAAACGGCTCATCAAGAGCTTCTCTTCGGGGGCATAGCGGCCACGAATGATGTCCTGCTTGAGCGCGTGGTAAGCGCTAATTGCTAGGTTCTGGCGCGGTGCATCGTGCTCCATAGGGACTCCTTGGATCAGTGTGGCTTAGACCAATGTAGGGGTGTGGCGGTCAACGTAGAATAACGGCTATTATCAATAAATTTTGAAAATTTGGCACAGGTAACGACATTCATGTGGGATTTCATCATTGTCGGCGGCGGCATACTGGGCTTTTCCACCGCCATGCAGCTGCAACAGGCCTACCCGGACAAACGCTTGCTGGTGTTGGAAAAGGAAGCAGGCCCCGCTCAGCATCAAACCGGCCATAACAGCGGCGTGATTCATGCCGGGGTGTATTACACGCCGGGAAGCCTGAAAGCGAAGTTTTGCCTGGAAGGCAATCGCGCCACCCGTGAATTCTGCGACCAGCACGGCGTGCGCTACGACATTTGCGGCAAGCTGCTGGTGGCCACCAACCCGCTGGAAAAGCAGCGTATGGAAGCGCTCTGGGAGCGCACGGCGGCCAACGGTCTGGAGCGTGAATGGCTAGAGGCCGAGGCACTCAAGGAGCGCGAGCCCAATATCACCGGCGTAGCGGGTATTTTCGTGCCCTCTAGCGGTATTGTGAATTACGCTGAAGTCACCCGCGCCATGGCGGCAGAGTTCACGCGCCTTGGCGGTGAGATCCGCTTTGACCACTGCGTCACCGGCCTTGAGGAGCGGGCTGATGAGGTCGTGGTGACCACTCAGCAGGAAACGTTTACCGGCCGCTATTTGGTCTCTTGTTCGGGCTTAATGGCGGACCGCGTCATCCGCATGCTGGGCAAAGATCCTGGATTTACGATTTGCCCCTTCCGTGGCGAATACTACCTGCTTCTCGAGCGCCACAACCGCATCGTCAACCACCTGATTTACCCCATTCCCGATCCCGCCATGCCGTTCTTGGGCGTTCACCTGACGCGGATGATCGATGGCACGGTCACCGTGGGGCCGAACGCGGTGCTGGCGTTAAAACGCGAGGGCTACCGCAAGCAGGACATGTCGCTGAGTGACATGGGCCAGATGTTCAGCCACCCAGGCATCCTGAAAGTGCTGGGCAAGCATCTCAAGCCTGGGCTGGTGGAAATGAAAAACTCGCTCTACAAGCGCGGCTATCTGGAGCTGGTCCGCAAGTACTGCCCGAGCCTGACCCTGGAGGATTTGACCCCTTACCCGGCGGGCGTACGCGCTCAGGCGGTCTCCAACGATGGTCGGCTGGTGGATGACTTCCTGTTCGTGAATACTCCGCGCACGGTCAACGTGGGCAATGCGCCATCGCCTGCGGCGACCTCGGCGTTGCCCATTGGTGCGCATATCGTGGAGCAGGTGAAAATGTTGTTGGATTAGTATCTAACGCGACTGCCGTGCTAACGTTTAAATACCGTTCTCGGCGCCGCTGACGGCGGCGAGAAACTGGCTCCTTACCTCCCTTTACGTCAACCATAATCAATAAGTCCAAGCAGGACGGAGGCAATTCCAATGAAAAAACTAAAATATACCGTTGCAGCGACCATGATGGCGGCTGCTCTGCCCGCCAGCGCGCAGCAGCTCTCCATCGCGACCGGCGGTACCGGCGGCGTTTACTACCCGATCGGTGGTGGCTTTGCCGAAATGATCAACAACCATATCGATGGCGCTCAGGCGACCGCCGAAGTGACCGGCGCTTCCGTCGAGAACATGGGGCTGATCATGCGCGGCGATGCCGACCTGGCACTAGTGCTGGCAGATACTGCTTATCAGGCGTATACCGGTACCGGCGATTTCGATGGCCGCCAGATTGAGAACACCCGCGCGCTCGCGTCTGTGTATCCCAATGCTGTGCAGTTGGTCACCCTGGCAGAGTCTGACATTCAGAGCATTGCGGACCTAGCCGGTAAGCGTGTCTCTGTAGGCGCACCGGGTAGCGGCACCGAGCTGAACGCCCGTGCTCTGCTAGAAGCCAACGGCGTCAACTATGAAGATTTCACTCCTCAGCGCCTGAACTTCAACGAAACCGCTGACGCGATTCGTGATGGCGATATCGATGCTGGTTTCTGGAGCGTTGGTCCGCCCACTAGCTCGATTCTCAACCTTGCTGCCACGCGCGATATTCGCCTGATCGGCCTGTCCGATGAAGAGATTGCCAACGCTCAGGAAGTGGAGGCGGTGTTTGCGCCTTATGAACTGGCCGCGGGTATGTACGACGGCATGGACGAGGCGGTACAGACCATCGGTATCCCTAACGTGCTGGTCGTCAACGCCGATATGGATGAAGAGCTGGCCTACCAGTTGACTCAGCTGCTGTTTGAAAACACCGATGAGCTGATTGCCGTTCACCCAGCGGCTAACGACACCACCATCGAGTTCACCATGAGCTCTACGCCGGTACCGCTGCATCCGGGCGCGCTTCGCTACTTCGAAGAAGTTGGCGCTGAGATCCCGGACCGTCTGCGTCCATAACCCATTAGGAGCCGTGCCATGCAGTGGCAACGACGACTGATGGCGCTCTTACTGATGAGTGGTTTGTTCGCCGAAGCGGAGGCCTCCCCCGCTTCGGCGACTGCGTCTTGGCATCTGCGGGTCGTGACCGAGCAGGGCGACACGCTCGTAGATGCAGCCGCGCCGCAGGGCAGCCGCTGGTGCATCCAGTGGCAGCACTCTGTCGAGCACTTTACGGTGTTGGACTGTTACCGTAACGCGGGTGGCATCATGCAGCTAGAGCGTAGCCACCAGCCGGATTTTGCCGCTGGGCTTGGGCATATTTACGGGCGTGGTGAGCAGGTATCCGACGGTGAGGGCGGGTACTGGATCAATACGATTAACGAGCCGGTGGCGAATAATCGCTACGTGCTACGGGTCGGCTCGACGGCCGTCAATCACCGTGTCATGTGGCCGGATGGCGAGCATCCCACCGTGAGCCTGAGTGAGCGAGCGGCTGGCCAACGCGTCACGATAGCCTTGTCATTGCGTTGAGTGTCGTTAGTCAAACACCTCATAAGTGCGCCGATCGATGTCGCTTTTCATAAAAATTAAGTGGGTGTTAATCCCCTAAGTTAGCTTATGCTTCCGAGGACTTTATGAACGAATCCACGCCACCGCCGACTGTGATGCCGGGCGGCAATGCGATTCAACCCCGCTTCGTTTTATGGTGTATCACCATCGTTGCGGTGGGACTGTCGTTATTCCAACTCTACTCGGCGGGTATTCAGCCGCTGGGCCTATTTTATCAGCGCAGCATTCACCTAGCGCTGATCATGCTATTGGCATTTTTGATGTTTCCGGCCTTTGGGCCAAACCATAAGCGCGGCATCGTGGGCTGGGGAATCGACCTGGTCTTCTTTGCCGGTGCGCTGATCACGGGTGGCTACTTGGTGTTCAACTTGGATGCCATCTTCAGTCGCGCCGGGTTCTGGAACCAGACCGATATTTTGGTTGCCTGTATTGCCACGGCCACTGTACTCGAGGCCAGCCGCCGCGCGGTGGGTTTTGGTATGACGGTGATTGGCTTGCTCGCTATCGTTTATGCGTTTGCCGGCCCCCGTGGGGAGCTTCCCTGGCTGGGCGAGTGGATGCCCGGCATCATGGAGCACCGTGGCTATAGCCTTGACCGCGTAGCGGGCCAGCTTTACTTGGGCCAAGAAGGCATCTTCGGCCTGCCGCTGGGAGTTGCCGCTACCTATATCTTCATTTTTGTGCTCTTCGGTGCTTTTTTGGAAAGCACGGGTGCCGGTAAGTTTTTCATCGATATGGCTTACGCCGCTACTGGACGCCAGCGCGGCGGTCCGGCCAAAGCGGCCGTTCTGGCCTCGGCGGGTATGGGGTCGATTTCGGGCAGCGCCATTGCCAATGTGGTCACCACCGGCGCGTTTACCATTCCGCTGATGAAGAAACTGGGCTACCAGCCGAAGCAGGCGGGGGGCATCGAAGCCGCCGCTTCCACCGGCGGGCAAATCATGCCGCCGCTGATGGGCGCAGGCGCCTTCTTGATTGCCGAATATACCAATACGCCTTACTTAGAGATCGTCAAAATCAGCATTCTGCCGGCGATCATGTACTTTGCCACGGTCTATCTGTTCGTCCACATCATTGCCTTGAAACAAGGCATGCAGGGCATGGCCAAGAGCGAGCTGCCCCAAATGCGCCAAGTCATGAAAGATGGCTGGCACTTCCTGCTGCCGCTGGCGGTGTTGGTATGGCTGCTGGCCATGAGCATGTCGCCCATGCGCGTGGGGTATTACGCAGTCATCACCATGGTGGCGGTGGCCGTCTTGCGCTATGCGTTATGGTACTTCTTCGTGGCACCCAAACAGGGGCAGCCGGTCACGGTCGAGCGCACGAAAGTGGTCGTGTGGGCAGGGCTCGTGAAGCTGGTCCAGGGATTAGAGTTGGGCGCGCGCAATGCCGTGGCGGTCTCCATGGCTTGCGCTGTCGCCGGTATCATCGTTGGCGTGGTCGGTTTGACTGGTCTGGGTCTGAAGTTCTCCTCCATGATGCTGGCGTTCTCCGGTGGCAACCTGGTGCTGGCACTGCTGTTGGTGCTGTTGGCGAGCCTAATTTTGGGGATGGGGTTACCGGTCACTGCCAGCTACATCGTTCTGATCGTGCTGGTGGGCCCGGCGCTGACCGCCGAGTTCGGTGTGCCGCTGTTGATCGCTCACTTGGTGGTTTTTTGGTACTCCCAGGACTCTAACGTGACGCCGCCCATCGCCTTGGCAGGCTTTGCTGGGGCGGCGATTGCGGGCAGTAAACCTATGGAGACGGGCTTCCAAGCGTGGAAGTTTGCCAAAGGCCTCTATTTGATTCCGCTGTTTATGGTGTTCAATCCGGAGATCATCATTGGCGGGCCGGTACTCGTGGTGGTATGGAATGCAGTCATCGCGCTACTGGCGCTATGTGCATTCGCGGCCTCGCTAGAAGGCTACCTGTTCACGCGTATGTCTTGGCTGCCTCGTTTGGCCATTGGTGGTGCCATCGTCGGTGTGTTCTATCCAAGCTTGTGGACGGAGGTGGCCGGAGTCACGGTCATGGTCGTAGCCATCGCCGCTAACTGGCAGGCGAGCAAACGGGAGACAACGCCGGTGGCTGGTTGATTTTGCCCAGAAGAAAAGCAGCACCAAAAAAGCCCGGGAACATTCGTTCCCGGGCTTTACGTTTTAGCGTCGGTTCGTATTTAGAAAATTGACTCTGCCGTGCCAGACCCTTGCGAGCCGCTGGCTTCCTCGAGCTCTTGGCTAATGCGCCGAGGCTGGAAATCCGGTAGATGGTCTCTGTGGAACAGCTCGGTCATGCCGCCCGGTTGGTCATCGTGTAAACGACGGCCTGTCTCCTGGTCCACCCGTGCGGTGACGATGGTGTCGGGACGCTCTGGCAGAGCAGAGGGCGTTCCTTCTAGCGCATCCCCCATGAAGTCGATCCAAATCGGTAGTGCTGCATTCGCGCCGTACTCGGCAATGGTGTCGTTGCTGTCTTTACCGACCCACACCGTTGTCACGAGATTGCTGTTGAAACCGGCAAACCAAGCGTCCCGCTGGCTGTTGGTCGTCCCGGTTTTACCGACGATATCCTCACGATTAAGACTCAGCGCTGCCCGGCCCGTGCCCGATGTGATGACGTCGCGCAGCATGTCACGCAGGATGTACACCGCGGCGGCGTCGGCAACGCGGGGCGCCACTGGGTAGCTTTTGCCATCAATCTCGACGGTCTCCTGGCCTTCGGCACAGTTAACGCAGGCGACTTGGGGAGTGGCTTCATCGATGATCTCGTTGTCATCGTCACGGGTAACGCGCTCAATAAACCAAGGGGCGACTTGGAAGCCACCATTGGCGATCACCGCGTAGGCGTTGGTCATCTCCATCGGCGTAAGGCTGGCGCTGCCTAGTGCCAGTGACAGGCCACGGGGCAGGCGCTCAGGTGCAAAACCGAAGCCTTCTAGGTACTGAATAGTGTGGTCCAACCCCATGGTTTGCAGCACGCGGATAGTGACCAAGTTACGCGAACGCGCGAGCGCCGGGCGCAGGCGCATCGGCCCTTGGAAGTCGCGGCTGGAGTTCACCGGACGCCACAGCGAATCGCTGCCGTCGTCTAGCACCACTGGGGCGTCATTGACCACGCTGGCCGCATTCATCTCGCCATCTTGCAGCGCGGCGAGGTAGATAAACGGTTTGAAGATCGATCCTGACTGGCGCTGTGCCTGTACAGCGCGGTTGAATTTACTGGCGTTAAAATCAAACCCGCCCTGTAACGCTAGGATGGCGCCAGTGCGTGGGTCCTGGGCTACCAGCGAGCCTTCTGCATCGGGGCGCTGGGAGAGGCGCAGTGTGCCTTCGTCGGTTTCCATTACGCGAATCAGGTCGCCACGCTTGGCAATCTGGTCGGCGCTGCTGGGTTCGGCACCACGGCTACGCGGGCTTAAGTAGGGCTGTGCCCAGCTTAGGCCATCCCAGGCAATGGTTTGCAGCTCACCGCCGCGGGTTAATACCTGCATTTCACGGCCGCTGCTCTCTACCACAATCGCGGGCTGTAGCAGACCGTAGTTGGGCGTGCGCTCCAGTACTTGAAGCCAGTTGCTCACATCGCCATCTACGCCTTCGACTTCTGTTTGGCTACGTTGCGCTGCCTGACGGGCAGTTTGGCGGATCTCAGGCGACTCAGATAGCTCCTCTTCCAAACCCTGGGTAGTGGTCTGCTCTTGGGCTTCGACCAAGCTGGGGGCAATGTCCTCTTGCTCGGCACCCCGCCAGCCATGGCGTAGGTCGTACTCGATCAGGCCGTTGGCCAGTGCTTGGCGGGCAAACGGCTGCAGCTCGCTATCAATCGTAGTGTAAATACGGTAGCCGCCGGTGTAGGCGTCATCGCCAAAGCGCTCAATGGCATACTGGCGAGCCATCTCTGCCACATAGGCCGCGTCCACTTCGGCTTGGGTGTAATGGCGGCGAGCGGTGACCGGCTCTTGCACGGCATTTTGGTAGATGTCGTTATCGATATAACCAAGCTCGCGCATACGGAACAGAATCCAATTACGACGGATCAGCGAGCGCTCAGAGTTCGCCAGTGGGTTAAAGGCAGAAGGCGCTTTGGGTAGCCCAGCAATCATGGCGGTTTCGGCCAGGCTCAGCTCGGCAAGCGGCTTGTCATAGTAAGTCTCGGCGGCGGCAGCAATGCCGTAGGCGCGGTTACCCAGGAAGATTTTGTTGACGTAAAGCTCAAAAATCTCCTCTTTATCGAGGATCTGCTCCATCTGCAGGGCTAGCAGAATCTCGCGGATTTTACGTGTGAAGGTCTGGTCCAGGGTCAGCATGTAGTTACGCGCGACCTGCATGGTAATGGTCGAGCCGCCCGACTGAATGGTGCCGCCGCTCTGCACTAGCTCCACCGCTGCACGGGCTAAGCCGCGAGGGTCGACGCCGGCATGGTCGAAATAGCTGGCATCTTCTGCCGCAATCAGCGCATTAATCATATCCTGGGGGATATCGTCGAAGTCGATCGCCATGCGGCGCTCTTCGCCGAATTCGCCAATCAGTTTGCCGTCGTTGGTGAAAATACGCAGCGGTGTGTGCAGTTCAAAATCTTGCAGTTGGCGAACGTCGGGCAGTCCCGGCGAGAAGTAGATAGCGGCACCAATCACCGCCAGTATGACCGCGCCTGAGAGCGCAACAACCAGCGAAAATAGTGACAACACAAGAGTTCGTAAAAACGTCATGAACAGTGGGTACCCGTGAAAAGAGGAGTAGCCAGGGCAGTATTAACGCCATGGCGCGCAAGTGGCTGCCATTATAGGAAGGGGAGGCAGCGGCCACCAGTGTTGATATGGCGTAGAGGCATTGGCGTGTGCCTTAACTAAAAATCATGTAACCTCGAAACTCGCACGATAGGCAGGCGGAGCCGGAGTCAGCATGCGCTTACTAAAACCCAGTAAAGGGTTGATTGGTGTCGATATTACCTCGGCCACCGTCAAGCTACTTGAACTTAAACAGTGCAACGACAACTATCAAGTTGAGAGCTACGCCGTGCGCCCGCTTCGCGAAGGCGCGGTAGTCGAGCGCCGTATTCGTGACATGAACGATGTCGCCAATGTGCTTAGTCGCGCCGTTGAGCATGCCAAACCCTCGACGCGCAAAGCCGCCGTGGCCGTTCCGGCCAGCGCCGCGATTACCAAAACGCTCCAGTTTCCCATTTCGCTTAGCGAAGATGAAATAGAGGAGCGCATCATTGCTGAGTCTGACCGGCATATTCCGTTTCCGTTCAGCGAGGTAGCGTTCGATTTCCATTGCCTAGGCCCCGCGCCCTTTGATGAAGAGCAGCAGCAGGTGATTTTGGTGGTGTGCCGCCAGCAGGATGTTTCTCAACTTACCGAAACCTTAGAGCGTGCAGGTCTTGAGCCTGCGGCGGTGGATGTGGAAACCTTCGCCATGGAGCGCTCGCTGGCCGAGCTGCGTCGTCAGCTCAACGTCGACAGCGATCCCAACGCCTGCGTAGGGCTAGTGGATATTGGTGCGAACATGAACGCCTTCCACGTGGTGCGTGGAGGTCACATCGTCTACAGCCGGGACACGGTGTTTGGCGGTCGCCAGCTCACCGACGCGATTCGCGACCATTACTCTTTGAGTAACGAAGAGGCCGGCTTTGCCAAAAAGTACGGCGGCCTACCGGATGACTATCACGAGAAAGTGCTGAATCCGTTTTTGGAAACCGTGGTACAGCAAGTAGGTCGCTCGCTGCAGCTTTATTACACCGCTGCTCGCCAGCATGAGGTGCAACACATTGTATTGGCGGGAGGTTCAAGCGTTATTCCCGGCCTTGCCGAACGTATTTCAGAAGATAGCGGTATGTCGGTGACGATTGCCAACCCGTTCCAACGTATGCGTGTGAATAAACGCCTTAATATTGAAGGCCTAACCAATGATGCACCGGCCATGCTCACCGCTGGTGGTTTGGCGATGAGGGTTGGGTTATGAGCATTAATATCAACCTACTTCCCTGGCGGGAAGCACGCCGTGAAAAGCGTACACGCCGATTTTATGGGGTAGTCGTGATGATGTTCTTAGCGGGTATTGGTTTAGGGCTGGGTGTCTTGCAAGTTTATCAGCAGCAGTTATCAGCTCAGCAGCAGCGCAATGCGTATATCACGAACCACATTGAGCGCTTGAATAACGAAATCGCCGACGTGCAGCGCTATCAAGCAACCGCAGCCCGGTTGGGTGAGCAATTAACGCTGTTTCAAACCCTGCAAGCCGAGCGGATAGGCACTGTACAGTTGTTCAATAATATTGCTGCCAGCGTGGTGGATGGCGTGGTGTATCAGCGCCTTTCCCGCAGTGGTGAACAGGTTAGCTTTTCTGCCATGGCGGGCAGCGAGCGGCAGGTATCGGATCAACTGCGCCAAATCGCCAGTATGCCAGGGTTTGGGGTGCCACAACTCTCTGAGGTAGCCAGTGGCGATGATGGTACCAGCCGAGTGTTCCAGTTTGACGTGGTACAGTCTGTCGTAGAAGAAGCCGCCGCTGAGGAGGAAGCGCCATGATCTGGGGGCGTGAACGCTGGCGGAGTGAGTGGCGGCAGCTGCAAGATGTAGATTGGCAGGGGCTGGATGTAAAAGAGGCGGGAGAGTGGCCTGCGCTATTAAAAGCGCTATGTGGGGTGCTGGCCTTTGTCATTGCCGTTGGCGCATTAAGTTGGTGGCTGGTGGGCGAAAAGCGCGCCGAGCTAGAAGCGGCGCAGCGTCAAGAGATGCGCCTGCTGAGTGAGTACCGCAGTAAAGTCTCTGAGGCGGCATTTTTGCCCGAGGTACGCGACCAACTAATGGTCTTAGAGGAGCAAATGGCCACTATGCGTGCCATGCTGCCCACCAGTGCCGAGATTCCTTCACTGCTGGATAGTATTAGCGATGCGGCGGTGAACAATAACCTAAGTATCGAAACGATTCGTCTTCGGCCCATCGTGCGTAACGCCCATTATGTGGAGCACCCTTTGGATATTCAGGTGCGTGGCGGCTATCACGAGCTGGCGCAATTCGTGGCCGATATTAGCCAGCTTGCGCGTATTGTGACCCAGCACGATTTAACCCTAGCCCCTGCCGGGCAGAGTGGTGACTCGCTGCGCATGTCGCTGCTGGCACGTACCTATAGCTATATAGAAGCAGTGGAAGGGGAGGAGACCGCCCCATGAAGCGTCTACTTAGCATTGGCGCGGTGGTTCTGTTAGCGGGCTGTGGCGATGCCAATCTGAGCCAGTTAGATACCGTGATGGAAGAGATTCGTCGTATACCGGCAGGGCAGCCACCGGTGATTATACCGACGATTCCTGAGTATCAGCCGGTAGATTACCGTTACCGCGAGGTGCGAAGCCCCTTCTTAGCACCAGAAAGCATTCGTGCCAACGACACGGTAGCAGTGATGGAGAGTGCGCTCGCCCCGGATCAGCAGCGCACCCCCGAGCCGCTAGAGGAGTTTCAGCTGGAGGCGCTGCGTTTAGTTGGCACATTGCGCATGGGCGGGAAGCAGGTGGCGTTGATTAGCGCCCCTGATGGCAGCACTTATAGTGTGCGTGAAGGCAACTATTTAGGCACTAACTACGGGCATATCACCGCGATTGGCCCGCAAGAAGTACGCATAACCGAACGTATTTTTAATCAGTTGCAGGGTTGGCAGGAGCGTCAGGCATCGCTCACCCTGAATGAGTAGGCTAAGCACATATCGCACGGTGCGCCCTATGTATTTTTACTTGTTATCGGATAACACGCTATGGTCGTCATGCTTCGTCTAATTACGCTGCCATTGTTAGCCCTGATGCCCACCTTTGCCCTGGGTTCAGTGCTAACGGACCTTGATGTGCGTTCAACCAGTGGCGGTGAGGTGGAGCTGGTATTGCAATTTAGCGGCGGCGTTGCCGAGCTTCGCGGCTATCGGCTGAATACTCCGCCGCGTCTAGCGCTAGATCTAGCCGATACCCAAAGCAGCTTGCCCCAGCGGCGTATTAACGTAGCCAGCGCAGGTGTGGAGCGTATTACCGCGTTGGAGGGCAATGGCCGTACACGGCTAGTGGTCGACCTGAGCGAGCCGCTGGACTACACCTCTCGCATAGAAGGGGATCAGCTGCGCATCACCCTAAGCCCTGAAAGTATTAGCGCTGCGAATGACAACTCGCCCGCAGGTATGAGTAGCGAGCTGGAAACTGCCCTAGGGCCGCAAGTAACGGATATCGACTTCCAGCGGGGGGCTGATGGGGCAGGGCGTTTGCTGGTCTCTTTTGATCGTGAAGGGGTAGTGACGCAAGTGCGGGAAGGGAGTGAGGGCCGCGTTATTGCTGAGCTTCGCGACGTAGATATTCCTGATTCCTTGAATCAAATTTACGATGTGACCGACTTTGCTACCCCCATTACTCGCATAACCCCCCGCACTGGCCAGCGGGAAACCCTGCTTGAGCTACAAACGAACGGCCCCTACGCGATGATTTCATCGCAAAGCGGGCGAACACTCACCGTGGAAGTACAGCCGGTGAGCCAAGCCTCTCAGCAGGACCGCGCGCAGCAGGGAGAAAGCTTCACCGGCGACCGTCTGAGCCTCAATTTCCAAGATATTGAGGTGCGAGCCGTGCTGGCGACGCTGGCTGAGTTTACCGGCTTGAACCTAGTCGCCAGTGATAGTGTTACTGGGCGAGTAACGCTCAACCTCAACGATGTGCCCTGGGACCAGGCGCTGGCGCTGATTTTGCAAAGCCAAGGGCTCTCTAGCCGTGAACAGGGCAATGTGATTGTAGTAGCGCCGGCCAGTGAGCTGGCCGAGATTGAGCGTCAAGAGATTGAGGCCCGTAGCCAGCAGCAAATCTTGGCGCCGTTGGTGACTGAGTTCATCGAGATAAAGTACGCACGGGCCGAAGATTTAGCACAGCTGTTGCGTGGTGGTGACGGTTTTGGGCTGCTCACTGAGCGTGGCCGCGTTAGCGTTGACCAGCGTACCAACACACTGCTCATTCAAGACACGGCCGAACAGGTGCGCGATATTATGCGGACGCTGGTCCGGCTGGATGTGGCGGTGCGTCAGGTACAGATCGAAGCGCGCATCGTGATTGCCCGTGATAGCGCTTCCCGAGAGTTGGGGGTGAACTGGGGCGTCTCCAGCACCCGAGGCTTCCTGGAAAACGAAGCCGGGCAGTTCGTGCCGCGCAACATCAATCCTGGCGGCCTCAACCGTGCCCAAGGTGGCCTGGCGGTGGACTTAGGCTCAACGGCAGCGGCTGATACGGGCTTCAGCTTTGGCTATCTCTCAGGGGATATTCTGCTCGACCTTGAGTTGCGCGCCCTTGAAAGCGAAGGCAAAAGCCAGACCATTTCGCAGCCTCGGGTGATTACCGCCAACCAGCGCACCGCAACGATCCGCCAAGGGGAGGAGCGGGCATTCCAGAGTGTCGATGCCCAGGGCAACCCCGATACCGAGTTCAAGGAGGCGGAGCTGTCGCTGGAGGTCACGCCGCAAATTACCCCAGATAACCGCATCATTATGGATTTGGTAATCAAGAACGACAGCTTCCGTGAGAGCGAGTTCGGCGGCGAGCCGCCCATTGATACCAACCAAATCGAGACCCAGGTGCTGGTCGATAATGGCCAGACGGTGGTGTTAGGCGGTATTTTGACCACTGAACAGCTGAGCCAAATAGCGAAAACACCGCTGCTGGGCGATCTTCCTATACTGGGCAGGCTGTTTCGCTATACCGAAGAGAGCAATGAAAAGGTAGAGTTATTAGTCTTTATCACTCCACGATTACTTGATGATGGTTTGGCGGTTCGCTGATGCAGGATTTACCCAATCTTTTCTTAATAGGCCCCATGGGGGCTGGTAAAAGCACGATAGGCCGCTTATTGGCGGGAGAACTATCGCGCCCGTTTTACGATAGCGATCACGCCATACAAGACCGCTGCGGTGCCGATATACCCTGGATTTTTGACGTGGAGGGTGAGCAAGGCTTTCGTCAGCGTGAAATTCAGATGATTGACGAGCTCACCCAGCTCACGGATGTCGTGGTCGCCACCGGCGGTGGCGCGGTGCTGCGAGAAGAGAACCGCCGAGCGCTGCGCGATCGCGGTACAGTGGTGTACTTGATGACCACTGTCGAGCAGCAGCTAAAACGCACCGCCAAAGATCGCAACCGCCCGTTGCTGCAGTGTGCGAATCGCGAACAGGTGCTCAACGATATGTTCGCCGCCCGTGATCCGCTCTATCGTGCTACTTCCGACATTACGGTACGTACGGATCGCCGTAGCCCCCGTGCCGTGGTGAATGAAATTTTACGCCGCGTGCATCGCCTGATTGATCCGTTAGAAACCGCCAGCGCCCCGCATAAAAAGGTATCTCAATGACAGAGCTAGCCCATGACCGTACGTTAACCGTTGAACTGGGTGAGCGCAGCTACCCCATCCATATTGGCGTTGGGCTATTAAATCGCTCCGACAGTTTTGTGCCCTATCTGGCCGGTAGCCAAGTCATGATCGTCACCAATGAAACCGTGGCGCCGCACTACTTAGACACGCTGCGTTCTAGCTTACCCGAGCATTTAGACGTGCGTGCCGTGGTGCTGCCAGATGGCGAGCAGTACAAAACCATCGAACAGGTAGGACGCATTTGGGGTGCGCTGCTGGAAGCCGGCTTTAACCGCCGCTGCACACTCATTGCCCTTGGCGGCGGTGTGATTGGCGATATGGTGGGCTATGCCGCTGCTTCCTATCAGCGCGGGGTGGCCTTTATTCAAGTGCCCACCACGCTGCTTTCCCAGGTGGACTCCTCGGTGGGCGGCAAAACCGGTGTTAATCATCCGCTGGGTAAGAACATGATTGGCGCGTTTTGGCAGCCAAAAGCGGTAGTGGTGGATATTGCCACGCTGACCACGCTGCCTGCCCGAGAGCTTTCTGCAGGGCTTGCGGAAGTGGTGAAGTACGGCTTTATTCGTGACGCTGCTTTCTTAGCGTGGCTAGAACAAAACATGACGGCGCTGCGCCGCGTTGAACCTGAGATCGTTGCAGAGGCCATTGCCAAAAGCTGTCAAATCAAAGCCAATATTGTGGCGGAAGATGAAACCGAGCAGGGCGTTCGTGCGCTGCTGAACCTTGGCCACACGTTTGGCCACGCCATCGAGGCGCATCAAGGTTACGGCAACTGGCTGCACGGCGAAGCCGTAGGAGCCGGCATGGCGATGGCCGCCACGCTCTCCCACCAGTTGGGGTGGATCAGCGCTGATGCCTTAAAGCGCACGAAAGCGGTGATCGAAAGCGCGGGCCTTCCGCTGGTTGCGCCAACGGGCATGTCGTCGGATGACTTCTTGACACGAATGCGGCTGGATAAAAAGAACGTGGACGCGCGTCTGCGTCTGGTGCTACTGAACGACTTGGGCGATGCCTGCGTTAGCGATGCCACGCCTATCGAGACACTGAGACAGCTACTCGATGATTATCCGCGCGGCTAGGGGAATCACCCGTAAGCGCACCCGCTCAAAACCCGCCTCGAAACAGGCGGGTTTTGTTTGTCTAGAAAGCGCCGAAGTGGCTGCTGACTAGTGATATCCGTATGCCTTATGCGCTATCGGCATGGGGTTTTTAGTAAAAATTAGACTAAAGTCTAGTGCTCTGTATTGATCGTTGAAATACCGTTTCTTTGGCCTGCAAGCCGTTGAAGTATAACTATTTTTTTATTGAGCGGTAGTGCAACTACGGGATTTGGCGAGGGTTTTTGACGATTGGCGAGTGTCGAGCGATTGCGCTACGCGGTGGCAAATCGCTATGCTGAGCGACCTTTTTCTCGCAGCAGCGAATGCGGACAACACCCTATTTTGGGCGGGTAACAAGAGCCATAAAAAAAGAAAAAACCCGTGATTATACCATAAAAAACGCTGCTTACAAAATACGCTGACTAGAGGCACGCCCATGAATAGAGGTCTTCACCAGCCAGGCGAGTTTCGCGATAACTGCGGCTTTGGCCTTATTGCCCACATGGAAGGGCAGGCCAGCCACGACTTGCTGAAAACGGCTATCGAATCACTGACTTGTATGACCCACCGCGGCGGCATCGCGGCAGATGGTAAAACCGGCGACGGTTGCGGCCTGCTGCTAAAGATGCCCGCACAGTTCATGCGTGCTGCCGCCAAAGAAGCGCTCGACGTCGAGCTGGGCGAGCGCTTCGCGGTGGGGTCGGTGTTTTTACCCAACGACGATGCGCGTGCCGCCAAAGCCAAAGAGACGCTGGTGGCTGAGTTAAGCGCACGCGGTTTGGACGTGCTGGGCTGGCGCGTAGTGCCCACGGACTCGAGTGTCTGCGGCCCCATGGCGCTGGACTGCCTGCCGCGTATCGAGCAGCTGTTCGTTGCCCCCGGCAGCAGCGACAATTTCGATGTCGATCTTTTCATGGGTCGCCGCTACGCCGAGCAGGCGCTGCGCAGCGACGAAGACTTTTACGTGGCATCGCTCTCCAGCGAAGTGGTCTCCTATAAAGGCCTGGTCATGCCGGAAGACCTGCCAGCCTTTTACAAGGACCTGAACGACCCGCGCCTGGAAACCGCCATTTGTGTTTTCCACCAGCGCTTCTCGACCAACACCGCACCGCGCTGGCCCCTGGCGCAGCCATTCCGCCTACTGGCACATAACGGTGAAATCAACACCATCGAAGCCAACCGCGGCTGGGCGAACTCGCGCAAGGCGAACTTCGTCAACGAGCGTCTGCCGGATATCGCTAAACTAGACGAAATCGTCAACACCACCGGCTCCGACTCCTCCAGTATGGATAACATGCTGGAAGTGCTGCTGACCGGCGGTATGGAGCTACACCGCGCTGTGCGCATGATGGTGCCGCCCGCCTGGCAAAACGTCGAGACCATGGGCGCCGAGCTACGCGCGTTCTACGAGTACAACTCCATGCACATGGAGCCGTGGGACGGCCCTGCAGGCGTGGTCATGACCGACGGTCGCCAAGCGGTCTGTATGCTGGACCGTAACGGCCTGCGTCCGGCGCGCTGGGTGATTACCAAGAACGGCTACATCACCCTGGCCTCCGAAATCGGCACCTACGGCTACAAGCCGGAAGATGTTGTTGCAAAAGGCCGCGTCGGCCCCGGCCAGATGCTGGCCGTCGATACCCAAACGGGCGAAGTGCTGCACACTCAGGACATCGACGATCGCCTGAAGTCCGCATACCCCTACAAGCGCTGGCTGAAACAGGAAGCGAACTACCTGGAGTCGGCGCTGACCGAACTGGCGCGCTTCCAAACGATGGACACGGATGCGCTGAACGTGCAGCAGAAGATGTTCCAGGTAACGTTCGAAGAGCGCGACCAGGTACTGCGCCCGCTAGCGGAGAGCGGCCAGGAGGCGGTGGGCTCCATGGGCGATGATACGCCGATGGCGGTGCTGTCGAGCCGCCCGCGCCTGCTCACCGACTACTTCCGGCAGAAGTTTGCCCAGGTCACCAACCCGCCGATCGACCCGCTGCGCGAAGCGATCGTGATGTCGTTGGAAACCTGCTGTGGCGCGGAGCTGAACGTCTTCAAGGCCACACCGGAACACGCCCATCGCTTGATTTTGACCACGCCGGTGCTCTCGCCGCGTAAATTCACCGCCCTGGTGAGCCAGGACGATCCGGCCTTTGCTAGCCATATGCTGCCGCTCGGGTACGATCCAGAGCAGACCAGCCTGCAGCAGGCGATTACCGCGCTTTGCCAAGAAGCCGAAGCGCAGGTAAAAGCGGGTAAAGTGATTCTGGTGCTGAGCGATGCGGAGCTGCCGAAAGGACAACTGCCCATTCAGGCGGCGCTTGCAGTAGGTGCGGTGCACTCCCACCTTGGCCGTTTAGCGCTGCGTCCTAACGCTAATATCGTGGTGGAAACCGGCTACGCCCGCGATGCCCACCAGATGGCCGTGCTGTTCGGCGTTGGTGCAACGGCTGTCTTCCCGTGGCTGGCCTACCAGGTCATGGCGGATATGCACCGCACCGGCGAGCTGACCGGAAATCCGGCGGATGCCCGTGAGAACTACCGCAAAGGCCTGCAGAAAGGGTTGTTCAAAATCCTTTCGAAAATGGGCATCTCAACGCTGGCGTCCTACCGTGGCTCCATGCTGTTTGAAGCGGTAGGCCTGTCGGATGAAGTCATGAACACCTGCTTTGTGGGCATGGCTTCGCGTATCCAGGGCACCGGCTTTGCTGAGCTTCAGCTTCAGCAAGAACTGCTGGCCAAGGATGCATGGATTCCCCGCAAAGGGATCTCTCAAGGCGGTATGCTCAAGTACGTGCACGGCCACGAGTACCACGCCTACAACCCGGATGTGGTCAAGGCGCTGCAGGCGGCGGTGCAAGAGGGCAGCTACACCAAGTGGAAGAAATTTGCGCAGCTGGTGAACGAGCGCCCCGTGGCCACCATTCGTGACCTGCTGAAACTCAAGCCTGCGGCCACGCCGATTCCGCTGGAAGAGGTCGAGCCCATCGAAGCGCTGATTCCACGCTTCGACAGCGCAGGCATGTCGCTGGGCGCGCTGTCGCCCGAAGCGCACGAAGCGCTGGCCCAGGCCATGAACGAGGCGGGCGGTCGCTCCAACTCCGGTGAAGGTGGCGAAGACCCAGCCCGTTACGGCACCATTCGCAGCTCGAAAATCAAACAGATCGCTTCTGGCCGTTTCGGTGTTACGCCAGCTTACTTGGTCAATGCCGAAGTGCTGCAGATCAAAGTGGCCCAGGGTGCGAAGCCCGGTGAGGGCGGCCAGCTACCGGGCGGTAAGGTCAATCAGCTGATTGCCCGCTTGCGCTACTCGGTGCCCGGCGTCACGCTGATTTCGCCGCCGCCGCACCACGATATTTACTCCATCGAAGACTTGGCGCAGCTGATCTTTGACCTCAAGCAGGTCAACCCAGACGCGCAGGTCTCGGTGAAACTAGTCTCCGAGCCAGGGATCGGCACTATTGCGACCGGCGTCGCCAAAGCCTATGCGGATTTGATCACTGTGTCTGGCTACGATGGCGGCACGGCGGCAAGCCCGCTCACTTCCATCAAGCACGCCGGTTCCCCTTGGGAGCTGGGCCTGCCCGAGGTGCATCAAGCGCTGCGCATTAACGGCCTGCGGGACAAAATTCGTCTGCAAACCGATGGTGGTCTGAAGACCGGCCTCGACGTCGTCAAAGCGGCGATTCTGGGTGCTGAAAGCTTCGGTTTCGGCACCGCGCCGATGGTCGCGCTGGGCTGTAAATACCTGCGTATTTGCCACCTGAACAACTGCGCCACCGGTGTAGCGACCCAGGATGACTTCCTGCGTGGCGAGCACTTCCGCGGCACCGTGGATATGGTGAAAAACTACTTCCGCTTTATTGCCGAAGAAGTACGCGAGCTGATGGCCATGCTGGGCGTGCGTAAGCTCACCGACCTGATTGGCCGCACGGACCTGCTGGAAGTGCTGGAAGGCAATACGGCATCACAGAGTAAGCTGGACTTAATGCCGCTGCTGGCGAACGACTTCGTGCCTGCAGATGCGCCGCAGTTCTGTGAAGTGAGCCGTAACGTGCCCCACGACCCGGGTGCCAAAAACCAGGAAGTCTTGGCGGCGCTGAAAGAGGCCATTGAGTCTCAGTCTGGCGGCACGTTCGATTTTACCATCACCAACTGCGACCGCAGTGTCGGTGCGCTCACCTCCGGTGCCATTGCCAAGCGTTACGGTGAAGATGGCCTTGAGGCCGCACCGGTCACCGCGCGCTTTACCGGCGTGGCGGGCCAAAGCTTTGGCGTATGGAACGCTCGTGGCCTGAACCTCTACCTGGAAGGCGATGCCAACGACTACGTCGGTAAAGGCATGAACGGTGGCAGCATCGTCATCGTGCCGCCCAAGGTCAGCCAGTTCGAGAGCCACAAAACGGCCATTATCGGCAACACCTGCCTCTATGGGGCTACGGGTGGCACGCTGTTTGCTGCCGGTACCGCTGGCGAGCGTTTTGCGGTACGTAACTCCGGCGCCACGGCGGTGATCGAAGGCGCGGGTGACCACTGCTGTGAGTACATGACCGGTGGTTTGGTCTGCGTGCTGGGTGAGACCGGCGTTAACTTCGGTGCGGGCATGACCGGTGGTTTTGCCTACGTGTTGGATGAAGATCGTAGCTTCGTGGATAAGTACAACCACGAGCTGGTTGAGATTCACCGGGTCAACACCGAAGCGATGGAAGCCTACCGTCGCCACCTGCGGGAGATGATCGAGGCCTACGTGGCCGCGACGGGTTCCGCACGCGGTGCGGCGATTCTGGAAGACTTTAGCGACTACGCGCGCCACTTCTGGCTGGTGAAGCCAAAAGCGGCCAGCCTGGGTAGTCTGCTGGATCAGTCTCGGCGTCAGCCGCAATAACCGTCAGCGCCTACGCTTCGAGGAGAGAGATCATGGCCAACCGTTTAAATAACGATTTTCAGTTTGTCGACGTGGGTCGTAAAGACCCACAGAAAAAACCTGCGCACACCCGGGCCAAAGAGTTCGCGGAAATTTACGAGCCGTTCAAGCCCACCGATGCGGCGAGCCAGGCGCACCGCTGCTTGCACTGCGGCAACCCCTACTGCGAGTGGAAGTGCCCGGTACACAACTACATTCCCAACTGGCTGCAGCTGGTGGTGGAAGGCAACATTATTGAAGCCGCCGAGCTGTCCCACAAAACCAACTCGCTGCCGGAAGTGTGTGGCCGCGTGTGCCCGCAAGACCGCCTATGTGAAGGCGATTGCACCCTGAACGATGGCTTTGGCGCGGTGACGATCGGCTCGGTGGAGAAATACATCACCGATACCGCCTTTGCCATGGGCTGGCGCCCTGATATGTCCAAAGTGGTGTGGACCGATAAGAAAGTCGCGATTGTTGGTGCAGGTCCTGCGGGCTTGGGCTGTGCCGATATTCTGGCGCGCAACGGCGTCAAGCCGGTGGTGTTCGATAAGTACCCCGAAATTGGCGGTCTGCTGACCTTTGGTATCCCTGAGTTCAAGCTGGAAAAGAACGTCATGGAGCGCCGCCGTGCGGTATTCGAGGAAATGGGCGTTGAGTTCCGTCTGAATACCGAAATCGGTACTGATGTCGAGTTCGAGACGCTGCTGCAGGAGTACGACGCGGTGTTCCTGGGCATGGGTACTTACAAGTACATGCAGGGTGGCTTCCCCGGTGAAGACCTGCCCGGTGTCTACAAAGCGCTGGATTTCCTAATTGCCAACGTCAACCGCCGCTTGGGCTTCGAGAAAGACCCGAACGACTTTATCTCCATGGAAGGCAAGCGCGTGGTGGTGCTGGGCGGTGGTGATACCGCGATGGACTGTAACCGCACCTCGATTCGTCAGCGCGCCGCCAGCGTGACCTGTGCCTACCGCCGCGATGAAGAGAACATGCCGGGCTCGCGCCGTGAAGTGGCTAACGCACGGGAAGAGGGCGTCGAGTTCTTGTTCAACCGCCAGCCGGTAGCGGTAGTGGGCGAAGATAAGGTCGAGGGTGTGAAGGTAGTCCGCACGCGCCTGGGCGAGCCGGATGAGAACGGCCGTCGTCGTCCTGAAGTGGTGCCGGGGTCTGAAGAGATCATTGCGGCCGATGCGGTCGTGGTGGCCTTTGGTTTCCAGGCAAGCCCGGCACCGTGGTTCGATAGCGCCAATATCGATGTCAACGAATGGGACCTAGTCAAAGCGCCTGAGCATGGTCAGTACGCCTTCCAAACTAGCAATGAGAAAATTTTTGCCGGTGGCGATATGGTGCGTGGCTCCGATCTCGTGGTCACCGCTATATATGAAGGGCGTCAGGCGGCCGAGGGCATTCTGGATTACCTAGGCGTGTAAAGTGTGTATGCCATGCCGAACAGCACCAGGGGTAGGTCGTAGCGAGGGTCTTTTGTCATGGATGACAAAAGTAGCGCCCAGGGATGGGTTCACAGCGCCCTCGCGCAGACCTACTTCTGGGGCAACTGCGCATCGGCATCCTTTAGCCCGATCAATTGGCCTCCCACTGTTTATGTACAGTCAGTAGCTAGTTATGTGTAGCCAATAGCTAGGGTGGGAGGCAGCTTTAGCTCGCGACCGAGAGCTGGCGCTGTTTCACTTCAAATTGAGCCTTAAGGCGTACTCTGCTATTCTGTCGTCCCATCCTGGTGTGGCTTTCTGTTACGCCTTTTGATCACGTTTCGACAGGTTTTCCATGACACGATATATCTTCGTGACCGGCGGCGTTGTGTCCTCTCTTGGCAAGGGCATCGCGTCGGCCTCGCTGGCGGCGATTCTCGAGGCCCGCGGCCTTAAGGTCACCATGCTCAAGCTCGACCCGTACATCAACGTGGACCCGGGCACCATGAGTCCCTTCCAGCACGGCGAGGTGTTCGTCACCGAGGATGGCGCCGAGACGGACTTGGACTTAGGTCACTATGAGCGCTTTATTCGCACCAAAATGACCCAGGGCAACAACTTCACCACCGGCCGCGTGTACGAACATGTGCTACGCAAAGAGCGCCGGGGTGACTACCTGGGTGGCACTGTGCAGGTCATTCCGCACATCACTGATGAGATCAAGCAGCGCGTCTACGCTGGAGGCGAAGGCTTCGACGTGGCGCTGGTGGAGATCGGCGGGACGGTTGGCGATATCGAATCACTGCCGTTCCTGGAGTCCATTCGTCAGATTCGCAGCGAGCTGGGCGCAAGCCGCGCCATTTACATGCACCTCACCCTGGTGCCGTACATCAAGACCGCTGGCGAAACCAAAACCAAACCGACGCAGCACAGCGTAAAAGAGCTGCGCTCCATCGGCATCCAGCCGGATATTTTGATTTGCCGCAGCGAAGTGGAGCTTGAGGAGAGCGAGCGCCGCAAGATTGCGCTGTTCACCAATGTGGAAGAGCGTGCGGTAGTGCCGCTGCAAGACGCCGACACTATCTACCGCATTCCGCTAATGCTTCACGAGCACGGCCTGGACGATATCGTCTGCGACAAGCTGCGCTTAGAAGCTGAGCCTGCGGATCTGTCGGAGTGGGTCAAGGTACTCGATGCCAAGCTGAACCCGCTGAAGTCGGTCAGCATCGCCATGGTCGGCAAGTACATGGAGCTGCTGGATGCGTATAAGTCGCTGAACGAAGCGCTGATCCACGCGGGTATTCAGGGCCGCATCAAGGTCAACGTCGACTACATCGACTCTGAAGACATCGAGCGTCACGGCACCGAGCGTCTGGCAGGTAAAGATGCCATTCTAGTGCCCGGCGGTTTTGGCGAGCGCGGTGTGGAAGGCAAGATTCTGACCGCCCAGTTTGCCCGTGAAAACAACATCCCTTACCTGGGTATCTGTCTAGGCATGCAGGTAGCGGTGATCGAGTTCGCCCGCAACGTGGCTGGCTGGAAAGACGCCAACTCCACCGAGTTTACCCACGATACCAAGCACCCGGTGGTGGGGTTGATCACCGAGTGGATCAATGCCGAAGGCAAGATCGAGCTGCGCGACGCGGCCTCCGACCTGGGCGGCACCATGCGTTTGGGCGGCCAAGTGTGCCATCTGGCCGCTGGCAGCAAAGCCCGCGAAGCGTACGGTGCCGACGAAATCGTTGAGCGTCATCGCCACCGCTTCGAAGTCAACAACCAGTTCATTGATGAGCTGGAAGCTGCGGGCCTGGTGATTTCGGGCAAGAGCGTCGATCAGTCGCTGGTCGAAGTCGTCGAGCTGGCGGATCACCCTTGGTACGTGGCGTGTCAGTTCCACCCGGAATTTACTTCGACGCCTCGCGACGGTCATCCGCTCTTCTCGGGCTTCGTCAATGCCGCACTAGAACACAAAACGGCACGCACCCGTGCCCACGCCGCACCTCAGGAATAAAGGGGGAAGCATGTCTTCTCAGTCCCAATTCCCAGAGCATCACATCAACGTTGCCGGCTTAACCGCCGGCAATTCTTTGCCACTCATGCTGCTTGGCGGCATGAACGTGCTGGAGTCGGCGGAGCTGGCCGATGAAGTGGCGCAGGCCTACGTGAATGTGACGCAAAAGCTGGGTATGCCTTATGTGTTCAAGGCCAGTTTCGACAAAGCGAATCGCAGCTCGATCCACTCCTACCGGGGGCCTGGGCTGGAAAAAGGCCTGCAAATCCTGGCCGATATCAAGGCGCGCTATAACGTGCCCATCATTACCGATGTGCACGAGCCCTGGCAGGCAGCGCCTGCTGCTGAAGTCGCCGATATCATCCAGCTGCCGGCCTTTTTGGCGCGCCAGACCGATCTAGTGGTGGCAATGGCGAAAACGGGCGCTGCCATCAATATCAAAAAGCCGCAGTTTTTGGCCCCGCACGAAATGCGCCATATCCTTAACAAGTTTCAGGAAGCGGGCAATGACCGCCTGATGCTCTGCGAGCGCGGCACCAGCTTTGGCTACAACAACCTGGTGGTGGACATGCTGGGCTTTGGCGACATGAAGCAGACCGGTTACCCGGTGTTCTTCGATGTCACCCATGCTCTGCAGCGTCCAGGTGGCCGGGCGGACAGCGCCGATGGCCGCCGTGCCCAGGTTGCCGAGCTTGCTCGCGCGGGTGTGGCAGTGGGCTTGGCCGGGCTGTTTTTGGAAGCTCATCCAGACCCCGATAACGCCAAGTGCGATGGCCCCTGCGCACTGCCACTGGACCAGCTCGAACCGTTTCTGACCCAACTGTCACAGCTGGACGCGCTGGTCAAAGGCTTCGCCCCCTTGACCATCCGTTAATCGCGGCGGATATCCGTGGTATACATTGGACCTCTCATCGATTAGACCGACAACCAAAGGACACTGTCATGACCAAAATTGTTGAAATCAGTGCGCTGGAAGTGCTCGATTCGCGCGGTAACCCGACCGTTCAAGCCACCGTACGTTTGGAAAGCGGTGCCGTAGGCAGCGCCTGTGCCCCCAGCGGTGCCTCCACGGGTTCCCGCGAAGCACTCGAACTGCGTGATGGCGACAAGGCGCGCTACCTCGGTAAAGGCGTTTTAAAAGCCGTCGAGGCCGTGAATGGCAAGATTCGTGATGCGTTGTTGGGAATGGATGCGCGGGACCAGCGCGGTTTGGACAATGCCATGCTGGAGTTGGATGGCACGGATAACAAGGCGACTCTGGGAGCCAATGCGATTCTGGCGGTGTCGCTCGCGGCAGCCAAGGCGGCGGCCAATGCCAAAGGCGTGCCACTGTATGCCCATATCGCCGAGCTTTACGGTCAGCCAGGCCAGTACAGCATGCCGGTACCGATGATGAACATCCTCAACGGCGGTGAGCACGCCGACAATAACGTGGATATTCAGGAGTTCATGGTGCAGCCGGTGGGCGCCCCCAACTTCCGTGAAGGCCTGCGCATGGGCGCGGAAATTTTCCACGCGCTGAAAAAAGTGCTCTCTGCCAAGGGGCTGTCTACCTCGGTAGGGGATGAGGGTGGCTTTGCGCCCAACCTGACATCCAACGCCGAGGCACTGGCCGTCATCAAGCAGGCGGTGGCCGATGCCGGTTATACCCTGGGCAGCGATGTCACTCTGGCGCTGGACTGTGCTGCCTCCGAATTCTACAAGGAAGGTCAGTACGACCTGGCCGGAGAAGGCAAGCGTTACGACTCCGAAGGGTTTGCCGACTACCTGGCAGGCCTGTGTGCCGACTACCCCATCGTGTCTATCGAAGACGGCATGGACGAGTCCGACTGGGCCGGTTGGAAAGCCTTGACCGACAAGCTGGGCGACAAGGTGCAGCTGGTGGGGGACGACCTATTCGTCACCAATACCAAAATCCTTAAGCGTGGCATTGACGAGCAGATCGGTAACTCGATTCTGATCAAGTTCAACCAGATTGGCTCGCTCTCCGAAACCCTCGACGCGATTAAAATGGCCCAAGATGCGGGCTTTACGGCGGTCATCTCCCACCGTAGTGGTGAAACGGAAGATACCACTATTGCCGATTTGGCCGTAGGCACCTGTGCGGGACAAATCAAGACCGGATCGCTGTGTCGTTCTGACCGTGTCGCGAAGTACAACCGCCTGCTGGTGATCGAAGCCGAGCTAGGGGATGTGAGCTACCCCGGTTTGAAAGCCATCAAAGGCCAGTAGGTCAAAAACATAGCGTTCGCGTGTAAGAGATCTCTCAAAAATTTGTAAGAGATCTCTTACAAATGCCGACGAAATTCGCTCGAAACCTTGTAAGAAAAAGCGAGATTTTTCACTAATTCAACTTTAAGTGATTGTCTTAGTTGGGTTTTATGAAAGAAAGGCGGGTCCCTTGGGCTCGCCTTTTGCGTATTGGGTCCGATTGAGAAGTTGCGCTGTTCTGCCACAATGCATTCAGGACAAGGGGAGGCAAGGATGCTTCAGGCAGGATGCAACGGGATGCAAGCAGGTGCGCCGGGTGATACAGAGACGTGAGTCCTGGCAAGGAAGTCACCTGAGGAGGTTGACACAGGGAGTGGTCAGAGGAAGTGCTTGGAGCGGGCGGCCTACGGGCCGCCTTTTTTTGTGTAGGCCATTCACGCAATCATGGACGCCTTCCATCCGACTACAAAAAAACCAGCGTAAACGCTGGTTTTTTTGGGATGTGCTAACACTCTGCGCTTAACGCTCGAGTTTTTCCAGCTTACCCGTTTTGCCATCCCACTCTTCTGCATCGGGCAGAGGGTCTTTCTTCTCGGCAATATTGGGCCACACTTCGGCCAACTCCGCGTTGATCTCGATAAACTGCTCTTGGCCATCTGGCAGCTCATCCTCCGAGAATATTGCCTCAGCAGGGCACTCTGGCTCACACAGCGCGCAGTCGATGCACTCGTCCGGGTGAATAACCAGGAAATTGGGGCCTTCGTAGAAACAGTCGACTGGGCAAACTTCCACACAGTCGGTGTATTTGCATTGGATGCAGTTCTCGGTAACGACAAACGTCATCTTGCTATCCCTCTTGCGAGACCGAGAAGCCTCCCGGTCGTGGTCAATCGTGAATGGTTATAAATCTGCGGTTTTTTATAAGGTAAAAAGGTATGGGCGACATTCTAGTGGTGCCCATACCCGGCGGCAAGCGCTCGCGCTCATCTGTTGATGCGATTACTGACGCTCATTATATCCATTGTCTATAGCAACTCTCGCCACTGATACAACAAGGTCAGCGCTTCGCGAGGCGACAAGTCGTCGATATCCGCCTTGCCGAGCGCTTCTACCACCGGGTGCGGGGCGCTGGCGAACAGGTCGTTTTGCTGCGGTATCGCAGGGCTCGCTGAGGGCCGCTGCTGCTCGTCGACATCCCGCTGTTCGAGCATCATCAGCTTTTCCCGAGCGCGACGAATTACCGGAGCCGGGACCCCGGCGAGTTGGGCGACCTGTAAGCCATAACTCTGGCTGGCGGGGCCTGCCTCGATACGGTGCATGAACACGATACCATCGCCGTGCTCCGTTGCCGTCAAATGAATATTGGCGATGCCCTCCGCCTGCTCAGGCAGTGCCGTCATTTCAAAATAGTGCGTGGCAAACAGCGTGAGCGCCCGAGCGTTAGCGAGATGCTCGGCGCTTGCCCAGGCCAAGGAAAGCCCATCGAAGGTGCTAGTGCCACGGCCAATCTCATCCATTAACACCAGGCTGTGTTCGGTGGCATTGTGCAAAATATTGGCGGTTTCGGTCATTTCTACCATGAAGGTAGAGCGCCCTCCCGCTAGATCATCTGACGATCCGATCCGGGTAAAGATGCGGTCAACCGGGCCGATCTCGGCGGCATCGGCGGGTACGAAGCTGCCGCTATGGGCCAGCAGGGCGATCAGGGCGGTTTGGCGCATGTAGGTCGATTTACCGCCCATGTTGGGGCCGGTGATGATCAGCATGTGCTGCTTGGGCGTTAGCATAACATCGTTAGGCACGAACGGCGTGTCGCTCACCTGTTCGACCACCGGGTGCCGTCCGGCGGTAATGGTAATGCCGGTCGCGTCCACTAGCTGCGGGCGTACCCAGTTAAGAGCGCCGGCACGCTCGGCAAAAGCACACAGTACATCCAGCTCAGCCAGCGCGCGTGAGGTGTTTTGTAGCTCGTGCAGTTGGGCGTTGAGCTCGGCTAGCAACTGATCGTAGAGCCATTTTTCCCGCGTCAGCGCCCGCGACTTGGCGGAAAGCGCTTTGTCCTCAAACTCCTTCAGCTCTGGGATAATAAAGCGCTCGGCGTTTTTCAGCGTTTGACGACGGATATAGTCGGCTGGCGCATGCTGCGCCTGGGCGCGGGGTAGCTCAATAAAGTAGCCGTGTACGCGGTTATAGCCAACTTTTAGGTTGGCAAGTCCCGTGCGTTCGCGCTCTCTCAGTTCTAACTGAACGAGATAGTCGCCTGCGTTTTCGGCCATGCCGCGATGCTCATCTAGCTCGGCATCGAAGCCATCGGCAATCACGCCGCCATCCCGAATCACTACAGGCGGGTTGTCGACCAGCGCTCGCGCTAGCGTATCGGCCAGCTCGGGGTAGGGGCGGATATGCGGCTTGAGGCTATCCAGGGCGCTGCCGCTGTCGATATCGGTCAGCAGCGCTTCCAGCGTGGGCAGCGTGGCGAGCGCATCTCTCAGTCGCGCGAGATCGCGTGGGCGTGCGCTGTAAAGAGCGACGCGGGCGAGTATGCGTTCCACGTCCCCCACGTCGCTCAGCGTATCCCGCAGGCTCATATAGTTGGCATCAATAGAGAGTAGGGCCACGCCGGCTTGGCGGCCCTCGACGATCTCCCGCTGGCGTAGCGGGCGATTCAGCCAGCGCTTTAAAAGCCGCGAACCCATGGCCGTGGTGCAGGTATCAAGCACGCTGGCCAGGGTGTTATCGCCGGTGCCGCCGAGGTTGATGTCGATTTCCAGATTGCGGCGGCTGGCGGCGTCGATCACCACGGCATCGTCGCGGTTCTCTACGCTGATGGCGGTCACGTGGGGCAGGCGCGAGCGCTGGGTATCGCGCGCGTAGTCGATCAAGACACCGGCCGCGATCAGCGCCGTGGAGAGATGCGCGCAGCCAAAGCCACGCAGGTCGCTAACTTCAAATTGGTCGCACAGGCTGCGGGTGGCGCTTTCCAGATCGAATAGCCACTCCCCCTGGCGGCGTAGGCTGCGCTTTTGCGACCACGCATCGGGCAGGGTCAGGCTCTCCGGCACCAGCAGCTCCGCAGGGGAGAGGCGGGTCAACTCGGCGAGCATTTCCGCTTCGCTCTCGACTTCCAGTACGTTAAAACGACCGCTGGAGAGCTCCAGCCATGCCAGTCCCCAGCCAGCTTTTCCGGGGGCAACGGCCACCAGAACGTTATCTCGCCGAGCATCTAGCAGGGCTTCATCGTGCAGTGTGCCGGGGGTGACGATGCGCACCACCTGACGCTCCACCGGGCCTTTACTAGTGGCTGGGTCGCCGATTTGCTCGCAAATCGCCACCGACTCACCGCCTGCTACTAAGCGGGCTAAATAACCTTCCGCGCTATGGTAGGGCACCCCGGCCATGGGGATGGGTTTACCCCCCGACTGGCCGCGCTGGGTCAGGGTGATATCCAGCAGCGCAGCGGCGCGTTTAGCGTCATCGAAAAACAGCTCGTAAAAATCCCCCATGCGGTAAAACAGCAGTACCTCGGGGTGCTCGCGCTTGATGTTAAGGTATTGCGCCATCATTGGCGTATGGGCGGGGCTGGCCTGTGACATGGGCGTCCTGATTGAGCGTGGCGCAAGCGGTTGGCCTGCGGCATGTTCGTTGAGCAATTTCATTGAGAAAGCTAAACGCAGTATTCTACGCTACCCTAAGGTCTTACATGAAGGAGTCACCATGCCCCCCAGCGTTTCCAGCCTCAAGAACCTCGATTTATCGCTGCTTGCCCAGCGGCTGGGTCGGCAATGCCTTCAGCTAGGCGTGGAAGTGACCACGGCAGAATCCTGCACGGGTGGTGGCATTGCCAGCGCCATTACCTCGGTGGCCGGAAGCTCGGCCTATTTTACGGCGGGCTATGTCACCTACTCCAATGCGGCAAAAACACGCCTGCTGGGCGTAGAGCCTGCCATGCTTGACGCCCACGGGGCTGTCAGCGAGCAGGTGGTTAACGCCATGGTGGCGGGGGCTTGCCAGGAAAGCGGTGCGGACGTTGCCGTAGCCGTGAGCGGTGTGGCTGGCCCTGACGGCGGCAGCGATGACAAGCCGGTGGGCACTGTATGGATTGCCTGGGGCTCCTCTGAGCAGCAGCAGGCCGAGTGCTTTCACTTCCCCGGAGACAGGCAAGCGGTACGTGAACAGGCCGTACGCGAGGCGCTGGCAGGCCTAGTGGCCCGGTTGAGTGCTCAGGCGCAGAAGAAATAATCGTTAAAGTTGCCGCTGAGGATTTGTTTAGCCGCTAATCTTTGGCATACTACTGGCTAATTATACAGCTTGTTATGAGGAATTTCCGCATGGCTCAGGAAGACAACCGCACAAAAGCGCTTAATGCTGCACTCAACCAGATTGATCGCCAGTTTGGTAAAGGGACCGTTATGCGCCTTGGCGATGCGCCACGCGTCGTGATGCCGTCTGTCTCCACCGGTTCGCTGGGGCTGGATATTGCACTCGGCATTGGTGGTTTACCGTTTGGTCGTGTCGTCGAAATCTTTGGCCCAGAGTCATCGGGTAAAACTACCCTGACACTGTCGGTCATTGCCCAGGCGCAAAAGCAGGGCAAAGTGTGTGCCTTCGTCGATGCCGAGCACGCGCTCGACCCCAGCTACGCTGAGAAGCTGGGCGTCAACCTGGACGACCTGCTGGTTTCCCAGCCGGACACCGGTGAACAGGCGCTGGAAATCACCGATATGCTGGTCCGCTCCGGCGGTGTGGATGTGATTATCATCGACTCCGTGGCTGCGCTGACTCCGCGTGCGGAAATCGAAGGCGAAATGGGCGACTCCCACGTGGGCCTGCAGGCGCGCTTGATGTCCCAGGCGCTGCGTAAAATCACCGGTAACATCAAAAACGCCAACTGCTTGGTGATCTTCATCAACCAGATTCGTATGAAGATTGGCGTGATGTTCGGTAGCCCCGAGACCACGACCGGCGGTAACGCGCTGAAGTTCTACTCCAGCGTGCGCTTGGATATTCGCCGCACCGGTTCGGTGAAGTCGGGCGACGAAGTCACCGGTAACGAAACCCGCGTGAAAGTAGTGAAGAACAAGGTGGCACCGCCGTTCCGGCAAGCTGAGTTCCAGATCCTTTACGGCAAAGGTATCTACCACGCGGGTGAGGTTATCGATCTTGGCGTGCAGTGCAGCCTAGTGGACAAAGCAGGCGCTTGGTACAGCTATAAAGGCAACAAGATCGGCCAGGGTAAAGCCAATGCGGCGCAGTACCTGGAAGAGCATCCTGAAATCATGAACGAGATTGAAACTCAGATTCGTGATCAGCTACTGGCCAAGGCGGAGCCGAAGAAGGAAGAAGCGTCTGCCGCTGATGTGGCTACAGATAGCGATGATGATCTGCTTTAAGCCGCTACCTCCATTGCATGTGCTAAGAGGGAAACTCGATGTTTTCCTCTAATGTGGATGCTTCTGCACGTGAAGTAGCGATTCAACTACTGGCTCGGCGCGAGTATTCTCGCGCCGAGCTGGCGCGTAAGTTACAGCAAAAAACTTTTGATGCCGATGAAATCTCTGCTTGCCTAGACGCCTTGGCCGAGCAGTCGCTGCAGTCCGATGCACGCTTTGCCGAGAGCTTTATACGCTCGCGTATTTCCAGAGGGCAGGGCCTAATTCGCATTAAAGGCGAGCTTCGCCAACGCGGGGTTGACCAGGAAACTCAGGCCGCCGCGTTGGCAGCAGTAGAAGAGCGTGAAGCGGTAGACTGGTTTGAGCTTGCTCGAGAAACGCTGGAAAGGCGTTTTTCCACTCCGGGTGATTCCCCCAAAGAGCGTGCCAAGCGCGAGCGTTTTTTTAGCAGCGCGTGGGTTTGATTTTGAACAAATTCGCTATGCTCTTTCCTGTTTGTAGCCCCGCTCAGGGCTGTCTATAACCCCGCTCAGGGCTGTTACTGCCCTAGCTTACAGCGGCTTTCTTCCTGTTTATTTCTTCTCTGTTTAGGCCGTCTGTTTTGGTTTTGCCACTAACTGCGGCTTTAGTCGTTTGACAACTGCGTTATAATGGTTCCTTTGCGACCCCAGCGGGTGGCGGCGACAGCGCCCTGGGGCATCACGCTTTCTTGTTACGGATACCCTATGAAAAGCGCAGAGATCAGACAGGCCTTTTTAACGTTTTTTGAAGAGCACGGCCACACGGCTGTTCCGTCTAGCTCGCTGGTGCCGGGCAACGACCCGACGCTGCTGTTCACTAATGCGGGCATGGTGCCTTTCAAAGATGTGTTTTTGGGTCGTGACCCTCGCCCCTACGTGCGTGCCACTTCTGCTCAGCGCTGTGTGCGTGCCGGCGGCAAACATAATGACTTAGATAATGTTGGCTACACCGCTCGCCACCACACCTTCTTCGAAATGCTGGGCAACTTCAGCTTTGGCGACTATTTCAAGCGTGACGCCATCCGCTTTGCCTGGACATTTTTGACCGAAACCCTGGGGTTACCCAAAGAGAAGCTCTGGGTCACCGTACATATCAGCGACGACGAAGCCGAGCGCATCTGGAAAGATGAGATCGGTATCGACCCCGAGCGTTTCTCCAAGCTGGACGAGGACAACTTCTGGCAAATGGGCGACACCGGCCCTTGCGGCCCCAGTTCTGAGATCTTTTTCGATCACGGCCCGGAAGTGTGGGGTGGCCCGCCCGGAAGCCCTGAAGAGGATGGCGACCGCTACATCGAGATCTGGAACCTCGTCTTCATGCAGTTCGAGCGCGATGCCCAAGGCACCCTCAATCCGCTGCCTAAGCCCTCTATCGATACCGGTATGGGCCTGGAGCGTGTGGCGGCTGTCATGCAGGGTGTGCACTCCAACTACGAAATCGATCTGTTCCAGAATTTGCTCAAGGCGGCAGCAGACGCCACGGGACATAGCGATACCACCGCGCCCTCGCTACGCGTCATTGCTGACCACATTCGCTCCTGCGCTTTCTTGATTGCCGACGGCGTACTGCCCTCCAATGAAGGCCGCGGCTACGTGCTGCGCCGGATTATTCGTCGTGCCATTCGCCACGGCCACAAGCTGGGCGCGGCCGAGCCGTTCTTCCACAAGCTGGTGAGTGCGCTGGATGCCGAAATGGGTGATGCCTACCCCGAGCTGCGCGAGGCCAGCGAGCAGATCGCCCGCGTACTGCTGAAAGAGGAAGAGCAGTTTGCGCGGACGCTGGATCACGGTATGGGCTTGCTGAACGCGGCGCTCGAAGAGCTGCAAGGTGATGTGCTGCCCGGCGAAACCGTGTTCAAACTCTACGACACCTACGGCTTCCCGTTCGATTTGACTGCTGACGTGTGCCGAGAACGTGAAGTGACACTGGATGAAGCCGGTTTCCAGCGTGAACTCGAAGCTCAACGCGAACGCGCTCGTGCCGCCAGCCAGTTTGGCGCGGATTACACGGCCTCTATCGAACTGGACGGCGAAACCCAGTTTACCGGCTACGAGCGGCTGGAAGACCAGGCCACCGTGACCGCCATAGTGGACAGCGAAGGCAACGCGCTGGCGGCCTTGGAAGCCGGTCAAAAAGGCACCGTAGTGCTCGATCGTACTCCGTTCTATGGGGAGTCCGGCGGCCAGGTGGGCGATACTGGCTACTTGCACGTCGATGGTGGTCGTTTTCAGGTGAACGATACTCAGAAACAGAGTGGCCACCACCTTCACCAGGGGGTAATGGTCGAAGGGAGTCTGAGTGTCGGCGCCAACGTACGCGGTGAAGTGGACGCCAGCCTGCGCAGCGCGACCATTCGTAACCACTCCGCGACCCACCTGCTGCACAAAGCACTGCGTATGGTGCTGGGCGATCACGTTCAGCAGAAGGGCTCGTTGGTCAACGCAGAGCGTCTGCGTTTTGACTTTAGTCACTTCGAACCGATGACCGCAGAGCAGCTTGCTGAGGTCGAGCGCATCGTCAACGAGCAAATCTTGGCCAACGCGCCGACCAAAATCGAGCAGATGAGCCTCGCCGATGCCAAGGCCAAAGGCGCGGCAGCACTGTTCGAAGCCAAATACGCTGATAACGTGCGCGTATTGACCATCGGTGCCGATGACTTCTCCATCGAGCTTTGCGGCGGTACCCACGTCAAGCGCAGTGGCGACATTGGCTGCTGCCACGTGGTCAGCGAAGTAGGTATTGCCTCGGGTGTGCGTCGTATTGAAGCGATCACCGGCGAAAACGCACTGGCGTATTTCCGTGAGCAAGAAGCCCGTGTTCAGCGGATTAGCGAACGCTTAAAAACCAAGCCAGAGCAAGTGGAAGCGCGTGTCGAATCGCTGGTGGAGCGCAACCGCAGCCTGGAAAAAGAGCTTGAGCAGCTCAAAGCGAAGCTGGCGAGCGCAGCGGGTAGCGATATGCTCAGCCAAGT
Organism: Halomonas sp. KX33721; assembly: GCF_001596805.1. Lineage (NCBI taxonomy): Bacteria > Pseudomonadati > Pseudomonadota > Gammaproteobacteria > Oceanospirillales > Halomonadaceae > Halomonas > Halomonas sp. KX33721. The sequence goes on from NZ_LVIA01000003.1 coordinate 47,922, forward strand.
GCAGGAAGTGGGCGGCGTGAAGCTGCTGGTAACTGAGTTGGATGGCGTGTCTGGTAAAGATCTGCGCGGCGTATTGGATCAGCTGAAAAACAAGCTAGGCTCTGGCGTGATTATGCTAGCCACTGCTGACAAGGCCGCTGGTAAAGTCAGCCTGATTGCTGGGGTCACTTCTGATTTAACTGGCCGTGTTAAAGCGGGCGAGCTGGTTAATCATGTGGCCTCCCAAGTGGGTGGCAAAGGGGGTGGGCGCCCTGATATGGCTCAAGCAGGCGGCAGTCAGCCAGAGGCGCTGCCGGATGCGTTGAACAGTGTCCCGGCTTGGTTGGAAAACACACTTCGCTAAATAGAGAGGCCGGTGGCATTATTTGCTACCGGCCTTTTTGCTAGTTAGGAAATTAGCAATAACAATATTCACCTTCCATTCCCGAACGTAAAGGAAAAACGGCATATGGCACTATACGTACAGAAGTTCGGCGGCACTTCGGTGGGCTCTGTCGACCGTATCAAGGCCGTGGCGGAAAAAGTTAAAGGCTTTCGCGACCAGGGCCATCAGGTAGTGGTTGTTGTCTCCGCGATGAGCGGCGAGACCAACCGCCTGACCGAAATGGCCCATGCTCTGAACGAGGATCCCGCCCCGCGTGAAATGGATATGTTGCTCTCAACAGGGGAGCAGGTGACCATTTCCCTACTGGCCATGGCGCTACAGCAAATTGGCGTGTCGGCGACCTCGCACACGGGTGCCCAGGTAGGGATTCATACCGACAGCGCCTACACCAAGGCGCGTATTCAGCGTATTGAAACTGACGATCTCAAATCTGACCTGGATGCAGGGAAGGTCGTGGTGGTCGCTGGTTTCCAAGGCGTAGACGAAGACGGCAATATCACCACGCTGGGGCGTGGCGGCTCTGATACCACCGGCGTGGCGCTTGCTGCCGCCTTGGGGGCTGATGAGTGCCAAATCTATACCGACGTAGACGGTGTTTACACCACGGACCCCCGTGTATGTTCCAAAGCGCAGCGCCTTGAAAGCATCACCGTAGAAGAAATGCTCGAACTCGCTAGTTTGGGCTCCAAAGTGCTGCAAATTCGCGCTGTTGAATTCGCCGGTAAATACAACGTGCCGCTGCGGGTACTGTCTAGCTTTGAAGACGGCCCTGGCACCCTGATTGTTGCAGATTCAGACCAAGACGAGGATTCTATGGAAGAACCGCTAATCTCCGGTATCGCGTTTACCAAGAACGAAGCCAAACTCACCCTGCTGAATACGCCGGATGTACCTGGTGTGGCTTCACGTATTTTGGGGCCGATTGCCGACGCGAATATTGAAGTAGATATGATCGTCCAGAACGTTGCACCAGCTGGCGATTACACCGACTTCACCTTCACCGTGGCAAAAGGTGACTATAAAGCCACCAAAAAGCTGCTAGAAGAGACCGTTATTCCTGACCTGGGCGGAGGTGAGCTGCGCGGCGATGACAACATTGCCAAAGTGTCGCTGGTCGGCGTTGGCATGCGCTCTCATGCGGGTGTTGCCTCTAAAATGTTCCGCGTATTGGCCGATGAAAACGTTAATATCCGTATGGTCTCTACTTCAGAAATTAAAATTTCTGTCGTAATTGACGAAAAACATATGGAGCTTGCAGTTAACGCCTTACACAAAGCGTTTGGTCTCGATAAGTCCGATATCGAATCTGAATAACAATTGTGGCCTAAACCTTCTACGCTGAAGTTACTCGCTGCCGTGTGGTGGTGAGCTTTCTTTCAACGGGAGGGTAAGGTGTCATAGGGGCCAAAGCCTTTGGTGGCAGGCGTCACCATGCCGCATAATGGCATGGTGACGCCGCTGGCGGACACATCCCGTTGTATAAAACGTCTGAGAAGGAGATCAGCCATGCTCATCCTAACCCGCCGCGTTGGCGAAACGCTGATGATCGGTGATGAAATTACCGTCACAGTATTAGGTGTGAAAGGTAATCAAGTGCGCATTGGTGTGAACGCACCAAAAGATGTCGCGGTTCACCGTGAAGAGATCTATCAGCGCATTCAGCGTGAACGTAATAGTGAAAGCGAATCAGAATAAATGGCCGCCCGTGTTACGCTCATTAAAGGGCGTTTAAGCGGTGATTTTAGGCCAGCGCGAAAAAAATCGGAATAAGACTGGACACCAGTCATCAAAATCGGTAATATTCGCGCCGTGCCGTTGAGGAGAGGTGGCCGAGTGGCTGAAGGCGCTCCCCTGCTAAGGGAGTATAGGGTTTATAGCCCTATCGAGGGTTCGAATCCCTCTCTCTCCGCCAACTGCATGATGTAGCATCGTAATTTGATACGCGCCCGTAGCTCAGCTGGATAGAGTACCTGACTACGAATCAGGTGGTCGGAGGTTCGAATCCTCCCGGGTGCGCCAAGTTGCAAAGCTAAGTGCTTGATGTTACACTGATTTCATTGCTTGACGAATTAGGCAATGACTGAAAAGCGCCCGTAGCTCAGCTGGATAGAGTACCTGACTACGAATCAGGTGGTCGGAGGTTCGAATCCTCCCGGGCGCGCCAGATTTCAAAACCCGCTCTTTAATGAGAGCGGGTTTTCTGTTTTCTAGCCTGACTAACGTGGCTCGCGCGTTAGTCTTGCGATCGTGTAAAGCGCCCCCGCAACTTTGCGGAAGGGCGCTTTTTTTTGGCTCGAAGGAAATGAGGTGGGTCGAGCCCGCGTATGGGTCGAAAAAAAGCGCCTCGATAGGCGCTTTGACTCAGCAGGTTCAACGGCGGCTGGTTCAGGCACTTCGCCCGGCTTAGGCGGGTTCGTAGGCGGCGAGGGAGCTTGCGCTAGGGGTAAGGCTGCCGAGAAGTGCATCCAAGTCGGTCAGGCGCTTCAGGCGCTGAAAGTGCTGGTCGGCTTCAGCGTTGCCTTGACGCATCTGGGCAAGCCACTGCTTCACCAGCGACACGACCACCCGGTCAGGAAGGTGTTGACGCTGGAGCTCGGCGTACTCTTGCAGTACGCTGGCGCGCATTTCCCAAGTGGTTTCCGCCAAACGTTCGCCGGTTTGTTGCCAGTAGCGAATCCGAGGTGCCAGCCAGGGGTCAGCCAGCGCGCTGCGTCCGAGCATCACATCGCAGCAGCCGGAGAGCGTGCGTGCCTTCCAGTAATCCTCAAGCGTCCAGATATCGCCATTGGCCACCACGGGGATCGAGAGGTGGTGGCGCACTTTGCCAATCCACTCCCAGTGAGCGGGTGGGCGATATCCCTCATCCCGTGTCCGGCCATGTACGACCAAGCGCGCTGCACCGCCTGCTTCCGTCGCCTGCGCACAGGCCACCGCCAAGCGGCGATTGGCAAATCCCAGGCGAATCTTCGCGGTCACCGGAATTGCGCCGTCTAGCGCCTCTGCGACCGCTTTGACGGCCTGGTAGACGCGGTCTGGCTGGCGCAGTAGCGATGCGCCGCCGTCGTGGCGGTTCACCAGCTTGGCTGGGCAGCCAAAGTTGAGATCCACGCAAATGGCTCCAAGGGCTAGCGCCTGGCGGGCATTTTCGGCTAGTGTCCTAGGGTCGGAGCCGAGTAGCTGCAGATGGACGGGTACGCCGCTAGGCGTCGCTACCGGGCGGCTGGTGAGTTCGGGGCAGTGTTTGTAAAACACCCGTGGGGGAAGGCGGGTATCCACTACCCTGACAAACTCCGTCACCGTCCAGTCGAAACCGGCCTGGCGAGTTAGTAGATCGCGGGTGAGCGCATCAATAACGCCTTCCATCGGTGCAAGACCGATCTTGCCTTTATGTAGTAAATTAACAACCATGACTTCCACTATGGCGCGATTGCATTCTATCCTGAATGTGGCAGGTTAGTGTATTACCCTTATTGCGCCAAGCGCCGTTAGAGGCGTTTGGCGTGCCAATAACCCTATAAAACAAGGAGAGCACGCTATGCAGGGGTCGGAGTTACTCCAAGAGGGGCTCGCTCTAATGGGCCTTGGTATGGGCTTTGTTTTTGTTTTTCTTACTATTTTGGTCATTAGCGTTACGCTGATGTCGAAGTTGATTGACCGCTTTCAGCCTGCTCCCGTGGCAGCGCCAGCGGGTCGAAATAGTGCAAAAACACCCGCCAGTAACGGCCAAAATGACGAAGTTGCCGCGGTGATCAGTGCTGCAGTGCATCGTTACCGCTCGTCCCGCCGTCCGTAAGACGCACGCTTTTGTGTGCTTATTTCGCTCTGATGGCTATTTTTTTGTTAAATTTACTACAAATCCATAACGCTAAACTGTGAGCCACGACCATGAATGAAACAAAACGTCCTCTGGGAATCACTGATGTTGTCCTGCGCGATGCTCACCAATCGCTGTTTGCTACGCGCCTACGCTTGGATGACATGCTGCCCATCGCCGAAAAGCTGGATAAAGTCGGCTACTGGTCTCTGGAAACCTGGGGCGGTGCCACTTTCGATGCGTGTATCCGTTATTTAGGAGAGGACCCGTGGGAGCGTATTCGTGCCCTTAAAGAGGCGATGCCGAACACACCTCAGGCAATGCTGCTGCGCGGCCAAAACCTGCTGGGTTACCGCCACTACGCCGATGACGTAGTTGATAAATTCGTCGAGCGCGCTAAAACCAACGGCGTTGACGTATTCCGCGTGTTTGACGCCATGAACGACCCACGCAACCTGGAGCGCGCCATCAAAGCGGTTCGCCAAGTCGGTGGCCATGCACAGGGCACCATTTCCTACACGGTGAGTCCGGTACATACCCTGGATAGCTGGGTAGATCTTGCCAAAACCATTGCTGCAATGGGCGCAGATTCTCTGGCTATCAAGGATATGGCGGGGCTACTCACGCCGTATACCGCTTACGATTTGGTCTCACGGCTGAAAAAAGAGCTCTCCATTCCAGTGCATTTGCACTGCCATGCGACGACCGGCTTATCCACGTCGACCATCCTGAAAGCGGTCGAAGCGGGGGTTGATAACGTCGATACGGCGATCTCCTCCATGTCGATGACCTATGGCCACAGTCCGACTGAATCCGTGGTTGCCATGCTCAAAGATACTGACCGCGACACTGGGCTAGACCTGGAGTTGCTGGAAGATATCGCCGGCTACTTCCGTGAAGTGCGCAAAAAGTACGCTTCTTTTGAAGGTTCGCTGCGCGGCATCGATTCGCGCATTCTGGTGGCCCAAGTTCCCGGCGGTATGCTCACCAATATGGAGAGCCAGCTAAAAGAGCAGGGCGCTGGCGACAAGCTGGATGACGTGCTGAGCGAAATCCCCCGCGTACGCGAAGACCTCGGCTTTATTCCGTTGGTGACGCCCACCTCACAGATTGTGGGCACTCAGGCAGTCATGAACGTCATGATGGGCGAGCGCTATAAGTCGATCTCTAAAGAAGTGCAGGCGCTGCTGAAGGGCGAATACGGCTCTGCCCCGGCTCCTTTCAATGCCGAATTGCAAAAGCGTGTACTGGAAGGCGGCGAGCCGATTACTTGCCGCCCGGCAGATAATCTCTCTCCAGAAATGGACAAGCTCGCGGCCGAGCTGAAAGAGAAAGCCAGCGCCGATAGCATTCGCCTTGCCGAGGGCGAGCGGGAAGTGGATGACGTGCTGACCTATGCGCTGTTCCCGCAGATTGGCCTGAAATTCCTCAAAAACCGCGACAATAAAGACGCCTTTGAGCCTGCGCCCGAAGCGCCTCAGGCAGCCGCCCCAGCTAAGGCAGAGGCTCCCGCAGCAGCACCTGCGCCTGCCGGTGGTCCGGAAACCTACACCGTGAAGCTCAACGGTAAGGCTTACGTGGTCGAGGTGTCGGAAGGTGGCGAGATTGGCGATATTCAGGAGCAGCCTGCTGCACAGTCTGAGGCCGCCGCCCCAGCGCCCAGCGGTGAAAGCATCGATGCGCCGCTGGCCGGTAACATCTTCAAGGTGAATGTACGCCCAGGCGACCAAGTGGCCGAAGGCGATGTGGTGATTATCCTGGAAGCCATGAAGATGGAAACCGAAGTGCGTGCCAGCAGTGCCGGTACGGTATCGAAAGTCAACGTCAGCGAAGGCGATAGCGTCGCTGTTGGCGATGCACTGATTGAGCTTTAAGGGCAACTCGGGAATGGATAAATTAATTACCTTATGGGAAGGCTCCGGGCTCTATAATCTGGAGCTGGGCCAAGCGGTTATGATCCTGGTAGGGCTTGGGTTGCTCTACCTGGCGATCTACAAGAAGTTTGAGCCCCTGCTGCTGGTGCCAATCGGGTTTGGCGGTATTCTTGCCAATATTCCTGAGGCAGGCTTGGCGATTTCAGCGCTGGATCAAGCGATTGAAGTCGCCAAGCCCGCCGTGCTGCAGCAAATGGCTACAGCGTTGGGCGCGACGCTAGATCCGCTGACTGGGGTAGAGGGTTGGCGCGAGACGCTGAAAGCGATTGCCCATGATTCGGCGGCGCCGGATCAGCTGCGCGCCGCGAAAGATATTGCAGTGAGCGTCGGCTACAGCGACGGCATGCTGTATAACTTCTACAAGGTTGCCATTGGTTCTGGTATCGCGCCGCTACTGATCTTCATGGGCGTAGGGGCGATGACCGATTTTGGCCCGCTGCTGGCCAATCCGCGCACGCTGTTTCTGGGCGCGGCGGCACAGTTCGGCATTTTCGCTACGCTGTTCGGCGCCGTGCTGCTCACGTCCATGGGCATTATGGACTTCTCGCTCAATCAGGCGGCAGCGATTGGTATTATCGGCGGGGCAGATGGCCCGACCTCTATCTATGTGTCCAGCGTACTTGCGCCGGAGCTGCTGGGGGCGATTGCCGTGGCCGCCTATGCCTATATGGCGCTGGTGCCATTGATCCAACCGCCGATCATGCGCCTTCTGACCACTGAAAAAGAGCGCAAGATCACCATGACGCAGCTGCGTCCGGTCTCCAAGCTCGAAAAAGTGGTCTTCCCGCTGATGCTGTTGATCGCTGTGGCGCTGTTTCTACCGGACGCGGCACCTCTGCTAGGCATGTTCTGCTTTGGTAACCTGATGCGCGAGTGCGGTGTGGTTGAGCGCCTTTCCGATACCGCGCAAAACGCGCTGATCAATATCGTGACGATCATCCTCGGGCTCTCTGTGGGCTCGAAACTGATGGCCGATAGCTTCCTGGCGTTTGAAACCCTGGGTATTCTGGGACTGGGGATCGTAGCCTTCGGCATCGGCACCGCCGCTGGCGTATTGATGGCCAAGCTGATGAACCTAGTCAGCAAAATGCCCATCAACCCGCTGATTGGCGCGGCGGGTGTGTCTGCCGTGCCGATGGCGGCGCGTGTGGCGAATAAGGTGGGTCTGGAAGCGAACCCGCATAACTTCCTACTGATGCACGCCATGGGGCCGAACGTTGCTGGGGTCATTGGTTCGGCAGTGGCTGCCGGTGTGATGATCAAGTACCTGGGCTAAGCGGCTAGTTAGACAGCACGTCTGCCGCTATAGAACGCGGCTTACCGAGCAAGCGCTCGTGTAAGCCGCGTTTTTTTTATGTTCGCTGTAGCTCAATGGATGTTTTAAGGCGGTTTTCCAGTCCGCTGATATCCAGCTCGACATCGCGTGGCCAGCCAATGGTTAAGCTCACTCCGTTGCCATCGTACTCCGCCTGTTGCACGGGCAGTGCCTGCTCGTCGCACCAAGCGCGGGCTTGCGCTTCGTGGGCGAAGCGGACCTTTAATAAATAGCTATCCCGCTCGACGACTTCCCGGGTGGGCAGCGTTTCCAGCCCGGCATTGACCGCCTGCGCATAAGCGCGTGCCAAACCTCCGGTACCTAACTTGGTGCCGCCAAAGTAGCGAATCACCACGCAACCAATTTCGCCAATCTGGCTGCCCTGCAACGCCTGGAACATCGGACGGCCTGCGGTTCCGCCGGGCTCGCCGTCGTCGGAAAAGCCAATATGCGTTTGCTCTCCAGGAGGTCCGGCGATAAACGCAGTGCAGTGATGGCTGGCATTCGGGTGGGCAGCTTTGGCCGCTTGAAGCAGCGCGTCGAAGGCGTCGGTGGTAGGAGCGTGGCACACCCAGGCCAAGAACTGACTCTTTTCAACGTCAATCTCGGCGGTGTGCCATGTCTTAGGGGCTAAATCAGGGACTCGATAGCGCAAATAGTACTCCCGGCAGGGTGGATAACGTTAATGGTGCCGGGTTTCCGTTGCGTGGTGGGCTACGCCCATTACCATGCCCAGCACCTGGATATCACAATTATGCAGGAAGACTTCGGGCATCGCTGCATCTTCGGGCCATAAATGAATGCCTAAACGGCTGATAGAGAGCTGCTTCAGCGCCACTTCCCGCTGGTTAATCGTTGCTACGACGGTTTCTTGATGAGCGTCGTGCTGGTGGCGATGAATGATGATGACATCGCCGTCGAAGAGGTTGCAGTCGCGCATGCGATCGCCGCGAATACGCAGGGCGTAGGTGTTGCGACGTGTGACGCGAGGGGGTGTGCACGCTTGGCGCGCATGTGATGAGGCGCTGCGAGACGCTAGTGGGGTAGGCGTCGATGGCGCTACCGGTTGAGACAGCGTCTGAGAGGGTACGTAAGAAGGTACGTGAGACGTTACCTGAGGGGATAGGCAAATCGTCATAGTGTGTTCTCCCATGCAGCGCCCGTTGCCAAGGCGTTTGATTGAGTCGATAGCTGTAGTTTTATTCTGTGGTGTCTATTTATACAGTTGTTACAGTATAAGCCTGTTTTTGCATACAGTGCTAGTGCTGTCTCACACCTGGGTTTCTTACGCGGAAATTGAGACAGGTCACGCTGCGACCCAAGACCGCAGAGCGTGACTGGCGAGAAAGGGCCTTTCCGTGTAGAGTTCGACCCAAAATCAACGTGCCTGGAGTGTCTTTTGAGCCTGTGCCTGCAAGCCCGACAATTGGCCTGTGAACGCGACGACCGTTGGCTGTTTGAAGGGCTCGATCTCGATATCCAAAGCGGTGAGATCGTGCGCATTGAAGGCCCCAACGGCAGCGGCAAGACGACCCTGCTGAAAATACTCTCTGGCCAATTAACCGATTACCGTGGCGAGCTTTACTGGAATGGCGAACCCATGCGCCAAGCCCGTGAACATTTTCTCGCCAATTTACTCTATCTAGGTCATGCCCCAGGCGTGAAAGCAGGCCTGTCACCGCTGGAGAATCTAGCTTGGTATCAGGCGCTTAGCGGGGAAAAGGGCAGCGAACCTGCACGTGAGGCAGCGTTGGCTGCCGTTGGGTTGGCGGGGTTTGAAGATGTCCCCGCCGGCCAGCTTTCAGCCGGGCAGCAGCGGCGCGTGGCGCTGGCACGCCTGACCCTGACCCAGCGGGTGCTGTGGGTGCTCGACGAGCCTTTCACCGCAATCGATCGCCAAGGGGTGGCGGCGCTAGAGGCACAGTTGGTGGCGCATGCACAGTCTGGCGGCTGCGTTCTGGTCACCACCCACCACGCGTTGACCGAGTCACCTGTGCTTAGGCGCATTCAGCTGGGGTAAGAAGGAGACAGCGTTGCAACGTTCATACGCTCAACTGAGCACCCCAGAGGTGGCTATGCATGCACCCCAGGGCGGTTTGATGGTGGCCATAAAGGCAACCCTCAAACGCGACCTCACCTTGATGTTGCGCCGTCGTGGCGAAGTGCTCAATCCGCTGGTGTTCTTTGCGCTGGTGATTACCCTGTTTCCCATTGGTATTTCACCGGATCCAGAGCTGTTGGCAAGCATTGCGCCAGGGCTTTTATGGGTGGCCGCACTGCTCGCGGCACTGCTTTCGCTGGATAGCCTGTTTCGCAGCGACTACGACGATGGCAGCCTGGAACAACTATTACTGGCACCCCAGCCGCTGGCGGCGCTGGGGTTGGCAAAAGTGGCGGTACATTGGTTGCTGACGGGGCTGCCGCTGGCACTGATGGCACCGCTGCTGGGCATCATGCTGTCGCTTCCAGCGGGAAGCTACGCCGTGCTAGCGCTGTCGTTGGCACTCGGTACGGCCAGCTTGAGCTTAATTGGGGCGATCGGAGCGGCGCTAACAGTAGGGCTGGCCCGTGGCGGTGTGCTGCTCTCGCTGCTAGTGCTGCCGCTCTATATACCAGTACTAATTTTCGGCGCAGGTGCCGTACAAGCCGCTATTTTTGGCGAGGGTATTGCCGCGCATCTGGCGATTTTAGGCGCACTGTTAGCGCTGGCGCTGATGTTGGCTCCCTGGGCCATTGCGGCATCGCTGCGCATCAGCATTAACGGTTAGAGGACGGGAACACCATGTGGGCCTTTATCAACAAACTAAGATCACCCAAGTGGTTCTATGCCATTAGCGCCAAGCTGCAGCCACTTTTTTGGGTGGCGGCGACGCTGCTGCTGTTGGTAGGCACCGTCTGGGGGTTGGCCTTTGCGCCTGCGGACTATCAACAGGGCAATAGTTTTCGCATCATTTATGTCCACGTACCCGCCGCATTCCTAGCCCAATCCATCTTTGTCTCCATGGCGGTCTCCGGGCTGGTATTCATGGTCTGGAAGATCAAAGTGGCGGATATGGTCGCCACCGTGATGGCCCCGCTGGGTGCCGCGATGACCTTCGTAGCGCTTTTTTCGGGCGCAGTATGGGGCGTGCCCACCTGGGGAACCTGGTGGATGTGGGATGCACGGCTTACCTCCATGCTGATTCTGCTGTTTCTCTACCTGGGCGTAATTGCCTTGCGCGGTGCGTTTAGCAGCCGCGATAGCGGCTCCCGTGCCGCGTCGGTGCTAGCGATGGTGGGCGTGATCAATATTCCGATTATTAAGTACTCAGTGGATTGGTGGTACACCCTTCACCAGCCCGCCACTTTCACGATTACAGGGCGCTCTGCCATGACCATGGACATGTGGGCACCGCTGCTGATCATGGTATTGGGCTTTTACAGCTTTTTTTATTGCGCTCACGCTGATGCGCACGCGCAGCGAGATTCTGCGTCGAGAAGCCAATAAGCGCTGGGTGCGCGAGCTTGCCGAGGAGACGAACTAATGGCCTTTTCCTCGCTAAACGAATTTTTTGCCATGGGCGGTCACGCGGTCTACGTGTGGGCTGCCTGGGGAGTCACTGCGCTGTTGATGCTAGTGATTGTGTGGCACGCACGTCAGGAGCGCCGCCAGCTACTCAACGTGGTAAAGCGCCGGGCGCGTCGTGAAAATGCCCAGCGCAACGCTCAGCCATCGCACGCGCAGCCCCTGCAAGAGCCAGTTAACTCTGCTCAGAAGGACGTTCACCATGACGCCTAAACGTAAACAGAAGCTGTTTGTTATCTTAGGGCTATTGTCGCTCACCGCCATTGCGGTGGGGCTCACCCTGTATGCGCTGCGCGCCAATATCAATCTGTTTTTCAGCCCGGTACAAATTGCCCAAGGCGATGCCCCTATGGAGCGCCAAATTCGCGCGGGGGGCATGGTCAAAGAGGGCTCTGTGTCCCGCGACCCGGAAAGCCTCGATGTTGAGTTCGTAGTGACTGACTACGTGGATGATCTAGAGGTCTACTACAGCGGTATTCTGCCGGACCTGTTCCGTGAAGGGCAGGGCGTGGTGGTGGTTGGCGAGCTTCAGGCCGATGGCCGCCTCTACGCCGATAAAGTACTGGCGCGCCACGATGAAAACTACATGCCGCCCGAAGTGGCGCAGGCACTGGAAGAAGCAGGCTACTCCCCGGCCGACTTTCAAGCGAAAGCTGCCGAAGTGGGCAAGCGCCTAGAGCAGGAAGGCTCCCCAGAAGGAAGCGACTATTAACGACTGCACGCACGCTGTGCGATAAAGCCTGATGCTAATTCGGAGCACCCATGTTGATTAAGATCATTCCTGAAATCGGCCACTTTGCCCTGGTCATCGCGCTACTCATGGCGGTGGTTCAGGCGGTGATGCCGCTTGCCGGGGCTGCCACGCGTCGCCCGCTGTGGATGGCCTATGGTCGTCCCATGGCCATCGGCCAATTCCTGTTTGTGACCATTGCCTACCTCTGCTTGACCGCCAGCTACATGCTGGACGATTTCAGCGTGGCTAATGTCGCTAACAACTCCAACTCTCTGCTGCCCTGGTACTACAAATTCAGCGCCGTGTGGGGTAACCATGAAGGCTCGGTGCTGCTATGGAGCTTGATGCTGGCGGGTTGGGGATTCGCGGCATCGGTCTTCTCGGGCGACTTGCCCCGCGACATGGTGGCCAGAGTGCAGGGCATCATGGGCATGGTGTGTGTGGGCTTCTTGCTCTTCATTTTGATGACCTCCAACCCCTTCGAGCGCTTGCTGCCCAACATGCCGCAAGATGGCGCCGACCTGAATCCGCTGTTGCAGGATTTTGGCCTAGTGGTTCACCCGCCGATGCTCTACATGGGTTATGTGGGCTTTTCGGTGGTGTTTGCTTTCGCGATTGCCGCCCTGCTGGGCGGGCGCTTAGACGCCGCTTGGACCCGCTGGGCGCGCCCCTGGACCAACGTGGCCTGGGCGTTTCTCACCGTCGGGATCGCACTCGGCAGCTGGTGGGCCTACTACGAGCTTGGCTGGGGCGGCTGGTGGTTCTGGGACCCGGTGGAGAACGCTTCGCTATTGCCCTGGCTAACGGGCACGGCACTGGTTCACTCGCTGGCGGTGACCGAAAAACGTGGCTCGTTCAAGAGCTGGACGGTGCTGCTGGCGATCTCGACGTTCTCGCTGTCGCTGATGGGCACCTTCTTGGTGCGCTCGGGCGTACTGACCTCGGTCCATGCCTTTGCCAATGACCCCACCCGTGGCTTCTTCATTTTGATGCTGCTGGCGATTACCGTCACGCTATCGCTGCTAGTGTTTGCCCTGCGTGCGCCGCGGGTGAGCCATAAGGTCGGTTTTAACTGGCTCTCGCGGGATTCGCTGCTGCTGATCAACAACATCATTTTGGTCATCATGACCGTCACGGTGCTCTTGGGCACGGTGTACCCGCTGATTCTGGATTCTCTGGGGTTGGGTAAAATCAGCGTAGGCCCGCCTTACTTCAATGCGCTGTTCGTACCGCTCACCGTGGTGATGTGTGTCTTCATGGGCTTGGGGCCGGTGGCGCGCTGGAAAAGCATGAGCGGTCGTGAGCTGTGGCGCAAGCTAGGTCTCGCGGCGGCAGCTGCCATCGTGCTGGGTGTGGCCATGCCGTTGGTCTACGGCGGCGAATGGAACCTGTGGGTGTCGCTGGGCATTATTTCTGCGCTGTGGATCGTCTTGCCGATGGTGCGCGACCTGTTCGACAAGACCCGTCACGCCAGCTCGTTTGTCGCCGGGCTGCGCAAGCTCTCGCTCTCTTATTGGGGAATGGTGCTGGGCCACGTGGGCATTGCGGTGACCATCGTGGGCGTTGCCGTCGTTTCGAACTACAACATCGAACGCAACGTGCGCATGTCGCCGGGCACCACCGTGGAAGTGGCGGGCTATCAGTTCACCATGACGGAACTCACCAACCGACGTGGCCCCAACTTCCTGGCCGATACTTCGATCATTCAGGTACAGCGCGGGGACGAGGGACGCAGCTTCGTGATGCGCCCCGAGAAGCGCCTTTACCTCGCCACCGGCATGCCCATGACCCAAGTTGCGCTGCGCCCTGGTTTGTTCCGCGACCTCTATGTGGCCATGGGTGAAGACCTGGGCGACGGCAGCTATGCCATGCGCGTCCAGTACAAGCCGTTTGTGCGCTGGCTGTGGTTAGGCGGCCTGCTCATGGCCTTCGGCGGCATCTTGGCCGTAGCGGATAAGCGCTACCGCCGCGCAGCCGCGCGCCAACCTGCATCCTCACGTATTGATCAATCTCCGTCACAGGAGGCCACGGTATGACACGCCGCCTGCTGTTGCTTCTTTTACCCATCGGTTTTGTGGGCATCGCGCTGTTTCTCTATCAAGGGCTGGGGCGCGACCCTTCACAGCGAGACTCAGCGCTGATGGCGCGGGATTTTCCTGCGTTCGAAGCCTCCACGTTGCGGGATGCCAACCGTCAGGTGGATCAATCGCTGCTGACAGGGGAGGTCACGCTCGTCAACGTATGGGGCGAATGGTGTCCCGCCTGCAAGCAGGAAATGCCGCAGCTGTTAGAACTCGCTGATAACGGCATCCGTATGGTGGGCATCAACTACCGAGATACCCGCGAGAAAGGCTTAGAGTTTTTAAGCGAGTTTGGCGACCCCTTTGAAGTGAATGTTTTCGACCCTGAAGGCAGCCTGGGCTTTGATCTTGGCGTTTACGGCGCACCGGAAACGTTCTTGGTGGATGCCGATGGAGTGATTCGCTACCACCATAAAGGCTACGTGTCACCTGAAGACGTTCGTGAACGCATCCTGCCGGAGGTAGAAAAATGGCGTTAATGCGTGGGATCTTCGCCGTGATGCTGCTGGCACTGGCGGGCAGTGTCGTGGCGGCAGGCATTGAAGTTCGCGAGTTCGACGACCCGGTGATGGAGCAGCGCTACCGTGACCTCACGGCCTCCATGCGCTGCCCGTTATGCGAAAACCAGGCTATCGATGACTCGGACGCGCCGATCTCTGGTGATATGCGCGAACGGGTCTATCAGCTGCTTCAAGACGGTCAGTCGGATATCGAAATCATCAACCACATGGTGCAGCGCTTTGGGGAGTACATCCTCTACAACCCGCGCCTGGAAAACCGCACCTACCTGCTGTGGGGGCTACCCATTGGGTTGGTGGTGCTAGGCATGCTGGTCGTCGTGCTGATGGTACGCGCCCGCCGCAATGCATCTGCGAAAGCGTTGAGCGCAGAAGAACGCGCCCGCTTGGATGCCCTGATTAACCGCGAGAGGTCTTCATGACACCGCTCTGGATAGCGATTGCCTTACTGTTACTGCCCGCGCTGTGGCTATTAGTTGCCCCCATGCGCGGTGCCCGCGTTCTGCGCGACCAGCTAGATCACTTTGAAGCCAACGATACGTCTGCCGAGCAGAACGTGGCGATTTTCCAGCGGCGCATGGCGTCCCTGGAAGCGGCACGCGAGCGTGGCGACATCGACGACGCTCGTTTTAATGAAGATCGCCTAGAGCTAGAGCGCAGCCTGCTGGAAGACACTGCCACTCAGGCCAAGCGGCCACTGAAAGCTGCGAGCGCTGGACGGCTGGTGGTGCCGCTGGTCATGGTAGCGGTGGTGGGTGCCAGTACGTTTTGGTATCAGCAAAACGGTGCCGAAGGAGACCTGACGCTCTACGCGATTCAAGAAGAGATCAGAAACGACCCGGAAGGCTCGTTGATGATGTTCCTGGAGCGCATGGAGGCCGAAGCCGAGCGCCAGCCTAACAACCCCAACGTGTGGAGCTCGCTGTTTCCACTCTACCGGGATACCGGTCAGCCTGACAAAGCAGTCGATGCGCTGGAGCGCTTGATCGCCATCGAAGGGCGCATTCCGCCGCTGCTCGCTCAGTTGGCGCAGCTCCGCTTCTTCATGGCCGAGCGGGAGTTAACGCCCGAGGTACAGGCGCTGGTCGATGAAACGCTTGAACTAGACCCCCGTCAGCCCACCGTGTTGGGGCTTCTGGGCATTCACGCCTTCGATAACGGTGATTATGAAACGGCCGTCGACCGTTGGCGCCGTGCCGTTGCCAATATTTCAGACCCAGAGACGGCTGCTTCCCTGCGTGATGGTATCCGTGTGGCCCAAGAGCGCATGGGTGTCGCACCGGAGCCATCTGCCGCCGCTCAGGGCCAAGGGGTGCGGGTGCACGTTTCCATGGATGAGGCACTGGTAGACAACGTCAGTGACGACGCCACGGTGTTCATCACCGCGCGGGATATCGACGGCGAGCTGCCGCCGCTGGCAGTGATCCGCGCGCAGGTTGCCGATCTGCCGATGACCGTGGTGCTGGACGATACCGCCGCCATGTCGCCGCAAGCGCAAATCTCCCAGGTGCGTGAAGCGCGCCTGGTGGTGCGTGTCTCAGAATCTGGGCAGGCCACGCCGCAGCCGGGCGACCTGTTTGGCGATTTGGAGAGCGTCAGCGTAGGTGCTATCAGCGAAGACGATGCGGCCAATGTCGTTATTAACCGTGTTTTTGAATAACCACCACGTAAGCTACCGCTGCTAAGGGTCGCAATGCGCTTAACCTCTATACGTCTCGTTGGGTTCAAGTCCTTTGTCGATCCGGTCACCGTGCCCTTCGATGGCAACATGACGGCCATCGTTGGGCCCAACGGCTGCGGTAAATCCAATATTATCGACGCCGTGCGCTGGGTGATGGGGGAGTCCTCCGCCAAAACCCTGCGCGGCGAATCCATGGCCGACGTTATCTTCAACGGCTCTACCGGACGTAAGCCGGTAGGGCAGGCCTCTATCGAGCTGAAGTTCGATAACCGCGATGGCGGCATGGGCGGTTTATACGCCCAGTACTCAGAAATTGCCGTCAAACGCCTGGTGACCCGGGATGGCCAGTCCAACTACTTCTTCAACGGCCAGAAGTGCCGCCGCCGGGATATCGCCGACCTGTTCATGGGGACCGGCCTAGGCCCGCGCTCCTACGCCATTATCGGCCAGGGGATGATCTCGCGGCTGATCGAAGCGCGCCCGGATGACCTTCGCGCCACCCTCGAAGAAGCCGCGGGGATTTCCAAGTACAAAGAGCGCCGTCGGGAAACCGAAAACCGCATGCGGCGCACCCAGGAGAACCTGGAGCGCCTGGACGATATTCGCGAAGAGCTGGATAAACAGCTCGAACGCCTCAAGCGCCAAGCGGAAGCCGCCAAGCGCTACCAAGAGCTCAAGCAGCAGGAGTACCGCTTAAAAGGCGAGCTGGCGCTGCTGCGCGGCCGCGCCCTGCGGGCCGAACAGTCCCACCAAGAGAGCCGTGTCCGCGAGCTGGAAATTGCCGTCGAAAAAGACGTGTTTGGCGTGCGTCAGTGCGAAACCCGCCTGGAGCAGGCCCGCGAACAGCACGACGAGCTGGCCGACGTGTTGGACCGCCACCAGCAGCAGTTTTATGAAACCACCACGCGCATTGCCCGCTTAGAGCAGGACCAGGCCCACCGCCGCAGCCGCGAAGCGCAGTTGGCCAATGACATTGCCACCGCCCGACGGGATCTCGACGAGCAGCGCCAGGTCAGCGAGGGCGACCAGGAGCGGCTCGCGGTGATCGATGAGCGCTTTGAGGAGCTGCTGCCCGAGCATGAAGCGCTGGAAGAGCAGCTCGAATTGCTCGAGCAGACCCTGGCCGACGCAACGCCAGCGCTGGAAGCCGCTGAACAGCAGTGGGCCGACGCCGAAAACCGCTGGCGCGAGGCCAGCCGCGATGCCGACCGTAGCCAAGACCAACTGCGCGACTTAGAGCAACGTATTGCCCGCCTGCAGGCAGAAGGGCAGCGCCGCCGCCAGCAGCGCGGCGAGCTGGCCGACATGACCGCGCTACAAAACGAGCACGCCGAATACCAAGCCCGCCTGGAAGAAGCCGACCAACGTGCCGACGCCTTCCAAGTGGAGCGTGAGCAGTGGCAGCAGCGCTACAGCGATGCCAAAAGCGCCTACCAGCAAGCGGTAACCTGCCGCGACGAGCAGCGCGCTGCGCTGAGCCAGCAGCAGGGTGAACTTGCCTCGCTGCAGGCGCTGATGGATGCCGCTCTGGCCGATCACGACCCTCAGCTAAGCGAAACGCTGGCCGCTCATGGCCTCGCCGATGCACCCCGCTTGGGTGAAGCCATTTCGGTCAGCCAAGGCTGGGAGCGGGTTATTTCCTGGCTACTCGCCCCTTGGTTAAACGCCCGACTGGTAGCTGCCCATCAGCTAAACGCGCTGCCCGAAGCGCTGGCGACGGAGTGGTGCTTGATTGATCAAGCGCCGCCTTCCACAGCCACGGCGGGCCCAGGCCATCGCCTCAGCGATTTGGTGAAAGGCGCGGGCGCGCTGACGGAGTGGTTGGCGAGTATTCACTATGTTGATACTGCTGACGCGGCGGAAGCGTTGTTGCCTACGCTTGCTCCCGGTGAGAGTGTGGTTAGCCAAGACGGCGTATGGCGCGGTCGCGGTTGGCTGCATCAGCAATCCAATGGCGAAGGCGTCGATGCGCTACTGGTCACTCGTCGTCGCTTTGAGGAGCTGGCCGCAGAGCGTGAGCGGGCGGAAGAGGCGCTGGCGCTCTTGGATGAACAGTGCGAAGCCGCCAACGAGACGATTGAAACGTTAGAACTGACCCGTGAGCAGCAGGCGGAGCAGGAGCGTGACCACGCGGCCACCCGCCAACAGCTAGCAGTGCAAGAGCAGCGGCTTGCCCAACGCCTTGAGCATCTCTCCAGTCGCGCCACGGAGCTGGACGACGAACTGGCCCAGCTGCAAGAAGATGAGGCGGAGTTAACACTTACTTTAGAAGAGCAGCGCGCTCGTTGGCACACGGCCATGGAGCAACTGGAAACCGCCGCAGAAGCCCGCGAAACCAGCGCCGAACAGCGCCACCGCCAGCGTGAGCAGCGCGAGCAGCTCAACCAACAGCATGCCCCGCTCAAAGCGCGGCAGCAGGCGCTGGCCTTGGAACGTGAGCGCTTAAAAGCCGAGCGCGACAGCCTGCGTGCGCAGCAGTCCCGCTCAAGCGATACCGAAGAGCGCCTCTCACTGCGTATTGCCGAGCTGGAAGAGTCCCGTGAAATGCTGGTCGAGCCCGACGAGCTGGCCGCAGAGGAGCTCGAAGAGCTGCTCCACCAGCGCGAACAGCAGGAACGGCGGCTCAACGAAACGCGCCAACAGGCCCAGGCGCTAGCCGAGCAGCTGCGCAACGATGAGTTAGCCCGCCAGCAGCACGAGCGCAATCTTGAACAGAGTCGCGAACAGCTCCAGCAGCGCCGCATGGACGTGCAGGCGCTGGCGCTCAAAGCAGCGACCCAGGATGAGCAGTTAGCAGAACTAGGCCACGATGCCGATGCGCTCGCCAGCACGCTGCCCAGCGATGCCAGCGAACCTGCGTGGCAAGAGCGTTTGGAAAGTACCTCGGAAAAAATCCGCCGCCTGGGGGCGATCAACCTTGCGGCCATCGAGGAGTACGATCAGCAGGCCGAGCGGCGTAATTACCTAGAAGCCCAGCATGCCGAGCTCACCGAAGCACTGGAAACGCTGGAGCGGGCGATCAAGCGGATCGATCAAGAAACCCGCGTCCGTTTTCGGGAGACGTTCGATCAGGTCAATAACGGTCTGCAAACGCTCTTTCCCCGTGTGTTTGGCGGTGGGGCGGCGTGGCTGACGCTGACCGGTGATGACCTGTTGGAAACCGGCGTGGCCATCATGGCCCGCCCGCCGGGTAAGAAGAACAGCACGATTCATCTGCTATCCGGTGGGGAAAAAGCCCTAACTGCGCTGTCGCTGGTCTTTGCCATCTTCCAGCTTAACCCGGCCCCGTTCTGTATGCTGGATGAGGTCGACGCTCCGCTGGATGACGCCAACGTTGGCCGCTACGCCAAGCTGGTGAAAGAGATGTCCGAAAGTGTGCAGTTCATCTATATCACCCACAACAAGATTGCCATGGAAGCCGCCGAGCGCCTGATGGGGGTCACCATGCAAGAGCCCGGCGTTTCGCGTTTGGTTTCCGTGGGTATTGATGAGGCCGCTGAGTTGGTCGAATAGTGCGTGTGGCTCATGGCTGCGCCGTGTTGCGACTTCCCTAGAGTTTCCTTATTTGCCAAGGCGTGCCTGTCACCTGGGTGCGCCAGCGCAAGCGGATAGTAACGCCATGCCCACGAAATGCTTTGATAACAGCAAGTTGTTGAAAAAACGTGGTGTTGGCGGTGGGGTCGTCGCGGCCGTATAGGCTTAAGTCCCGCTTATCGCTTGCGAATCATTACCTGTTAAAGCGCAATGCGTTCATAAGAAACTAGCGATAGTGAAAAACATTCACTAGCATAACGTTTAAATAGGGTGAACTGAGTGGGTAGCGGCCTCACACGGCACTCCGCGTTTGGCCACCCGTATCAGAGATGGAATGACGCGGAAAGGGCACTTTTGATGGTTGATAAGGTCGAAAAAATCGCCTAAAAAGCTCCCTTAGCGGCTCAAACGTGTGAAAATCAGCAAAAATTGGCTCTTTTCGTAGCAACCGCGCTATGCTTGGTGCTAAATATCGATTTATAAGAAGGTTCCCATATTCTGGCGCAGTGCCGCTCACTGTGCCCTAGTAACCGGTTAGATGACCCATGGAATGCTCGACATGGAATTAAGAGAGTGGTTAATCATTCTAGGACTGGCACTGGTTTCGCTAATCGTTGTCGACGGTGTGCGTAGGCTCCAGCGTCAGCGTCGTGTACCCCGGCTAGATCAAGCGGTAAAGGATTTACCCACCGCCAAGCTAGAAGAGTTCGACGACGAGGCGAGAGAGGCCGAGATCAATTGGGAACTGCCTAACGGCGGTGCCCGGGTCGTTAAAGCTGCTGACTACAGCGGGCTGGGTCAAAAACCCAAGCTAGAGCGCCAAGAGCATCCAGGGCCTTCTAGGGTGCTGTATGATTTCCGTCGCTCGTTTACCAAATCCTCAGGAAAGCCAAAACCCGCAGCAGCGAAACCTAACAAGGCGGAGCCGGCTGTCCAGGCAGCTACTGTTAATGTGTCAGCAACAGCTGATGCGTCTGCTGAAACCAGAAACGAAATGCGCGAACCGCCACGTCGTGAGCCAAGTGTCTTTACAGCTCGTGAAGAGGCCCCGAAAGCAGAGGCCCCCCAGCCAGCGACCCCGGAGCCGTCCATGAGTGCCATGGAAGACGAAGCACCCCAGTCTCAGCAAACAGGTACAGCACCTGCGTCGTTCTCTGCCACTGATGAAGCACCTAGCGAACAGCCGAACACCGCTGAGCTAAATGCCTCTCATACACCAGAGCCCCATGCTGAGCTGGAAAGCAACCGAGCTCCTGAAGAGCCAGCGGCCGCTGAGCCAGATATTACTCCTGAGCCCGAGCCGGTGCTTCGCGCCGAGCCTGAAGATGCGGTATTTGCCAAGCACGCTTCCGACGCACCCAAGCGCCGCCAGTTGCGCGCCGACATGGCAGGCGATCACGAGCTAGATGACGATGAAATCGACGAGTATCGTTTAGTCGATTTTGAAGGCATTGGCCGTTCCTTTAAGCGGCGTATTATTGAGCGCCGTAAAGAGAAAGCCATCAAAAAAGCCGAGAAAGCCAAGCGAGCTGAAGCAGCCGCCAAGCAAAAAGTTGAGCGTAAAGCGCTGGAAGCCGAGCAGCGCCGTGAAGCGAAGCAGGCCGCTGAAGCGGAAAAAGCGCGTATCGCTCAAGAAAAAGCTCAAGCTCGCGAAGCCGCTGCTGCTAATGAAGCTGCCGCCCAACGCGACGCCGTGCAGCAGGCGCATGCCGAGCCTGAATTAGAGCGCTACGCAAACAGCGCTAGCCGCTATGAAGATCACTACCAGAGCGTTGATGAAGAGTACGATGACGCTTATGCAGCCCAAGACAATGTTGTGCGCGCGCACCCTACGTTGGAAAAAGCTCTGCGTCATGACGTGAACGGCGAGCACGCCAAAGAGACGCTTGCCAATGCTAACGAGTTGGTAGTCATTAGCGTGCTGTCGCGTGATCCCGAAGGTTTTGATGGCGACAAGTTGCTTGAACTAATGATGGCCTGTGGGTTGCGCTATTGCCGCGCGATGGGCGTCTTCAATCGCTTTGAAACGGAAAGCCACAATAGCGAGCTGCAGTTCTCGATGGTGAACGTGCTCAAACCCGGCACTTTCCCCATCGAAGAGATGGATGAGTTTGTAACGCCTGGGATCACTTTCTTAATGCCCCTGCCCGGCGCGGTGGATAGCTCGGCTGCTTTTGAAGCAATGGTCGAAACGGCCATGGTGGTGGTACGCCACATGGGCGGCGAGCTGAAAGATGAAAACCGCAGCGTGATGACGGCGCAAACCATCGAGTTTGCCCGGCAGCGTGTTCATGAATTTGAGCGTCGCCACCGCCTGCACCGCCATATGCAGGCTCGCTAAACGCCGCGTTGTGCGAACACCCGCCTTCCTCAAGAAGGCGGGTGTTTTTGTTACTAATTACCTGTTTTATTTGTCTTCGGAACCTCTGAATGAGTCAGCCTGACCCCACCCTGCTGGAAGAGATCAGCCAACTACGCGCTGATCTGGATGACGCCAACTACCGCTACTACGTGCTAGACGAGCCAACGTTAACCGACGCTGACTACGACCGTAAGTTGCAGCGCTTAAAGCAGTTAGAGGGCGAGCACCCCGAGTTGATTTCCCCCGACTCGCCCACTCAGCGAGTCGGCGCCGCTCCGGCAGAGGGCTTTCCCGAGGTTGCCCATGCCATTCCGATGCTCTCGCTGGATAATGCCTTTAGTCGTGACGATATTGTGGCCTTTGCCGAACGCGTGGCGGAACGCTTGGAGTGTCAGTCGGAAGAGATTGAGTTTAGCTGCGAGCCGAAGCTGGATGGCGCGGCGGTATCGCTGGTGTATGAGCAGGGCGTGTTGGTCAGCGGTGCGACCCGTGGGGATGGTCGCACGGGGGAAGGCATTACCTCTAACCTGCGTACCTTGCGCTCGGTGCCGCTTAAGCTCATGGGCAAAAACGTGCCTGAGTTGGTCGAAGTGCGCGGCGAAGTGATTATGCGCCACTCCGGCTTTGAAGCGCTCAACGAGCGTGCCAGAGAGGAGGGCAGCAAAGTATTTGCCAACCCGCGCAACGCTGCGGCTGGCAGCCTGCGTCAGCTCGACCCGCGCATTACGGCGACCCGCCCGTTGGAGTTCCACGCCTACCAAGCAGCACGCTTGGAGCCAGACTTGGGCGATGCCACCCACAGTGCGCTGATGGCACGGCTGTCCACCCTGGGCTTTCGCACTAGTGCAGAGTTAACCACGATGTACGGCCCCGACGCGGTAGCCGACTACTGCGAGCAGCTAGGCGCTAAACGCGACCAGCTCGGCTACGACATTGATGGCGTGGTGATTAAGGTCAACGACCTGCGCCACCAGCGAGAGCTGGGTTTTGTTGCCCGTGCCCCGCGTTGGGCGGTGGCGTTTAAATTCCCTGCCCAAGAAGAAGTCACGACCCTCAACGATGTGGAGTTTCAGGTAGGTCGCACCGGGGCGATTACGCCGGTGGCGCGCCTTGCGCCGGTCACCGTTGCGGGAGTGACGGTCTCTAACGCCACGCTGCATAACGCCGATGAAATTACTCGCTTGGGCGTGATGATTGGCGATACGGTAGCCATTCGCCGCGCAGGGGATGTGATTCCACAAGTGGTGCGAGTGGATGAAGAGAAGCGCCCGGCGGATGCCCGTGTGATTACCTTCCCCGACCACTGCCCAGTGTGCGGCTCGGATATCGAGCGCCTGGAAGGCGAGGCGGTGGCACGCTGCTCTGGTGGGCTTTACTGCGCTGCCCAGCGTAAAGAGGCGCTGAAACACTTTGCCAGCCGAAAAGCGCTGGATATCGACGGCCTGGGCGAGAAGCTGATTGAACAGTTGGTGGATCAGGAGTGGGTGAAGACGCCTGCCGATCTCTTCCATCTCAGCGTAGAGCAGCTAAAGAGCCTGCCGCGTATGGGCGAAAAATCCGCCACCAACTTGGTTAACGCCCTGGAAAAGGCCAAGCAGACCACGCTGGCGCGGTTTATCTACGCGCTGGGCATTCGTGAGGTGGGCGAAGCCACGGCTGCTAACGTCGCCAACCATTTCGGCACGCTGCAAGCGCTACAAGATGCCGATCAAGCGGCGCTGGAAGCGGTGAATGACGTAGGCCCCATTGTCGCCAAGCATATCCACACGTTTTTTCGCCAGCCCCACAACCTGGAAACACTTCAAGCGCTGATCGAGGCGGGCATTACTTGGCAAGAGTCAGAAGTCACCCAAGGCCCCACGCCGCTAGAGGGCCAAACCTGGGTGCTGACCGGTGCCATGGAGAGCATGACCCGTGACGAAGGCAAGGCGCGGCTTCAGGCGCTGGGGGCCAAGGTGGCGGGCAGCGTCTCTAAAAAAACGACTTGCCTAGTGGCGGGCGAAGCTGCAGGCAGTAAGCTCACCAAAGCCGAGCAGTTGGGGGTTGAAGTGATCGACGAAGCCACCTTTATTGAGCGTTTAGCCGCTTGGGAGCAAAGCGAATGAGCCGATTTATCGAAGTGCCCGCGCGGATGCTGCCGCCAGAAACCTTAACCGCGCTGCTGGAAGCGTTTGTTACTCGACAAGGCTACGACACCACCGATACCGGCGAAGGCATGAGCGGCTGGGTGGCCGAGCTCAGACAGCAGTTAGATCGTCACGAGCTGATCATTGCCCACGACCTAGAGCTGGAAATGACCGAAGTGATGACCCTCGCCCAGTGGCGCTCCTTTGGGCGAGAGTTAGCAGATGATGAAGAAGAGGGCGATTACTGAGCCCGCACCAGCGCGCTAATGATGCGCCGCCCTGGGTGAAGGTGGTCAGCCAATGGCTGCTCGATGGGCAGCGGTTCATCGCAAATGCGCGATGCGATAACCTCCGCGCACAGCGGCGCGCTGGCAAGCCCCCGTGAGCCATGGGCGGTGGAGATCCACAGCCCTGGATGGTGCTCGCCATTAACAGGCGGCACTTTCGAGGCATCTTTACGCAGCACTGCGTAATCCCGCTGCCACGCGGCTGTGTGGGGCACCGGCCCGGCGTAAGGGGTTTTATCGGGGCTGGCGGCTCGCACTGCAGCCCGGCCTTCCAGCGCTTCTGGGCTTAACGTAACGCCAGCTGCCTCTAGCGCGGCGACCCACTCTGGCAGCGCTTGGCGTAGCTCATCAATATTGCGCTGGTGCTCTTCCTCGACCACTTGCGTTGTGGCGTTATTGGGCACAAAGCTGGCGCCAAAGGTCAGTACGTTATCCATCGGTGGTGATACATAGCCTCCCGCACATACCACTTTAGTGGGCACCTTCGTACCTGCTGGCAGCGTTAGCTCGCTGACCTGGCCGCGCACCTGCTGCAACGGCAGCTCGGCGGTTTGAGCAAACTGGTTAGCCAGGGATGCTGTAGCCACGACCACATGATCAGCCTGCAGCGTTTCGCCGCTGGCCAGCGTGACCTGCCACTGCGCCGTTTGGGAGGCTTGCTGGGCTTGCTGTAGCTCGCTGACGTCGCCCTGCCGTAGGGTGATATTGGCGTGCTGCAACAACTGTTCGCAGAGCTTTTTGGGCTGAACCCAGCCCGCCTGGGGATAAAAAAGCCCGTGGGCCGCAGAGACCGGCACGCCCGCCAGCTCGCTTAGTGCGTCACTCTGTGCAGACATGACCGATTCCGGCAGCGGATGATTGGCCATAAAGCGCTGCTGGCGGTTAGCCTCTTTATCGCTGAGCGCGAGCTGTAACACGCCACAAGGCTGCCAGAGCGGCGGCTCCTGTGGGTGAGCTGAGGCCAGTTGGCCAAACCAGCGCTGGCTATACAGCAGCCCCGCTAAATAGAAGCGGCTTTGATGATTGGTTTCCACCGCCAGCTTCACATAGAGCGCCCCTTGACGATTGCCGGAGCCGCCCGCGCCAGGGGCGTCACGCTCAACCACCGTGACTTGCTTGCCGCGCTTAGCCAGCGCTGCCGCTACGCTGCTGCCCGCCATGCCCGCGCCAATTACAATCACGTGCTTTGCATCGCGGTGGGGAGGGAGCGTGAACCAGGGCGCCGCGTTGCGCCGCGTATCTGTGGGCGGTGCTTCTATACCGCCCGCTAGCATCTCCCGCTTACGGCCAAACCCCGGCACTTTTTTCCAGTGAAACCCCGCCGCTTTCAGCCCGCGCTTGACGATGCCTGCGCAGGTGAACGTGGCAAAGGTGGCACCGGGGCGCGAACGGGCCGCCATGGCTTCAAAAAGCTCAGGCTGCCACATCTCGGGGTTTTTAGAGGGCGCAAAGCCATCTAAAAACCAAGCATCCACTTGGCCCTCCAGCAGGTTCAGCCGCTCGGTGGTGTCGCCAAAGTGCAGGTCGAGGGTGACGCGCTCGCTTAGGTGCAAACGGTGGATGCCGCTTACCGCCTCTGGCCATAGTTCGCACAGCACTTGTGAATAACCGGCCAGCGACGGCCAGGCGCTTAGGGCGCGGGTAAGCGCTTCACGGCCCAGGGGAAATTTTTCTGTGGATAACAGATGCAGCCGTGCGCCTTTTGGGGCGTGCTGCTCAAAGCAGGCCCAGGCGCACAGTATATTTAGCCCGGTGCCAAAGCCTGTCTCGCCAATCACAAAGGCCCGTGCTTCCTGCCAAGCCGCAAACCGCTCGGGAAGTCGGTTGGCCCCTAAAAAAACGTGCTCGGTTTCTGCACGCCCATCCTCACGGGAAAAATAGACGTCGTCGAAGGCGTCTGAATGGGGAGAAGTGTCGTTCCACGTCAGCTGTGGGGCGGTTAACGCCTCAAGTGGAGGTAGAGCACTAGGGGGTTGAGCAGGGCGTTGAGTCACGCGGGCATCCGTGGTGGCGATAATTGGTTAAAAAATGATCAATTTGTTAATCGGGGCGCTATCTCTGGCTTATAGAAAAGCGTCCGCCGAGTTTTCACAGAGTTTTCCACAGGCTCTGTGAAAAAGCGGGCGGACCCTCCACACTCGCCCCTATTGGTCAAGGCAAAACTTTTTTGAACGGCTTAACAATTACCTTGGCATAGACCCCTGCGATGATGTATGGATCGGCATCTGCCCAGGCTTGGGCGTCCTCTAAACTATCGAATTCCGCCACCACTAAGCTGCCGCTAAAGCCCGCATTGCCGGGGTTGTCGGAATCAATGGCGGGGTGCGGGCCGGCCAGAATAAGCCGCCCCTCATCGCGCAGTGCTTCAAGCCGCGCTAAGTGGTCGGGGCGGGCTGCTAAGCGGCGCTCTAAGCTGTTGGCAACATCTTCACTGATAATGGCGTAAAGCATGGGGATAACTCCTTGAAGGCAGGGGTAACGTATCGGCCATAGCATTGACCGCACTCCGGTTAGCGCGCACCATGGCGAGCTTGTTCGTGTTCAACACGCCTATTCTAAACTCGCCACACGGCGTCATGCTAATGCCACTACTTCCTAACGCTCTTGCCTCCGTACTGCCTACCGCATTCGATGCCGACCAGCGCTACTCGGTTGACCTGCATATGCACTCAACCGCTTCTGATGGGGCGCTTTCCCCGACGGATCTGGTAACCCTATGCGCTGGGCGTGGGCTTACTCACATGGCGCTCACCGACCATGACACGATGGAAGGGGTGGAAGAAGCGAGCCGCGCCGCCCAGCAGGCAGGGCTTTGCCTGGTGCCGGGGTGTGAGTTATCCACCCGCTGGCAGGGGATTAATATTCACGTGGTAGCGCTAATGCCCGGCGGGCTGCAGGGGCCGATGATAGAGGGGCTTGAGCAGCAGCGGGAAGCGCGTATCAAGCGCGCTGAAGTGATCGCCGAGCGTTTAGAAAAAATGGGCTTACCCAACGCGCTGGAAAAAGCCCGCGCCCAGGCAGGCGGCGACCGCCCCCTAGGGCGACCTGACTTTGCCCGGGCGCTGGTGGCGGAAGGTGTGGTAGCCGATTGGGCCGGAGCCTTTAAGCGCTACCTGGGCAGTGGTAAAAAAGGCGATGTTAAAGCCCATTGGCCGGAAATTAGCGAAGCAGTGGGTTGGGTAGTGGCGTCTGGCGGAGTGGCCGTGCTGGCCCATCCGCTGCGCTACGGGCTTACCCGGCGCAAGCGCGGCCTGTTGATGGATACCTTTATGGAAGCCGGTGGTCAAGGCGTAGAGCTTGTTAGCGGCCAGCAAAACCCAGACGCCACCCGTGATTTGGCGCGCCAGCTGGTAGAGCGGGAGCTATACGCCTCGCTGGGCAGTGATTTCCACTTTCCTGGCAGCCATGCCGCGCCTGGTAGCATGAGTCCGGTGCCCCGTACCGCCGCGCCGCCTATTTGGCAGCACCCCCGTTTAGCCCACCTGCGCGATGCCCCGAGCGGTATGCTGGGTGCTAAACCGCTGAATCAGCTAAGCTAAAAGTGATATCGCTAAAAATCTTAGCTAATAGATGCCTACAGGCAGGAGTAAGCGATGAGCCAATATTTTCAGATTCATCCGGAAAACCCGCAAAAGCGGCTGATTGACCAAGCCACCGAGATTATTCGTAAGGGTGGAGTAGTCGCTTACCCAACGGACTCAGGCTACGCGCTGGGCTGCCATTTGGGCGAAAAAAAAGGCCATTGAGAAGATCAAATGGCTGCGCTCGCTGGATGACAAGCATAACTTTACCCTGGTGTGTTCCGACCTTTCCGAAATTGGCACCTACGCCAAAGTGGATAACGCCGTGTTCAGGCTGCTGAAGGCTCACACGCCCGGCCCCTACACCTACATTCTGGATGCCACTACCGAAGTGCCGCGCTTGCTGCTGCACCCTAAGCGCCGCTCAATTGGTGTGCGGGTGCCCGATCACCGCATCACCCACGCGCTGCTAGAGGCGCTGGGTGAGCCGCTAATGAGCGTGACGCTGATTCCGGTTGGCGAGGCGCTGCCGATGAGCGACCCCGAGGAGATTCGCGAGCGCTTTGGTGCCCATCTGGATTTGATTATTGATGGCGGTGCCTGCCACCTTGACCCAACGAGCGTGATTGATCTTCGTGAACTGCCGCCCAAAGTCGTGCGGGAAGGGCGTGGCGATATAACGCCGTTTCAAGAGTAGCGGTCACTGAGCACTATTAAAACGGGGGGCGCTTAGCGTCTCCGTTTTCGTATCGGCGAGGTGCTATTTATCCTCGCTTGGCGTCTCATCGTCGCTGCTCTCTTTGTGCGCTTTTTTGCGCGGGTCCTCGCTGTTCTCATCCAGCCAAGTGCCGCAGCGCAGGCAGTAGCGGGCACGCTTTTCGTGGCGGTCGTGGCCGCAGCCAGGGCAGGCTTCTTCTGAGTAGCGGTCTTCACGAATCGAGCGGATCACTTGGGCAGAAAACACCCCGGTGGGCACGGCAATAATCGAGTAGCCAATCAGCATCAGAATCACTGTGATGGCTTTGCCCAGCGAAGTGGCGGGCACAATATCCCCATACCCGACGGTGGTGATGCTCACGATGGCCCAATATATCGACATCGGTATGCTGGTAAAGCCCGACTCAGGGGACTCAATGGTGTACATCAGCGCGGCAAACAGTGTGACCACCATGAGAATGCTACTGAAAAATAGCAAAATCTGGCGCAGGCTACGTTTAAGCGCATCCAGCAGTAGCCTGCCTTCCCCCACAAACTCCATCAGTCGCAAAATGCGGAAGATGCGCAACACCCGCAAAATCCGCACCATCACCAGCGCGTGCGCGCCAGGCATCAGCAGCACTAGCCAAGTGGGGATAATTGCAATCACATCCACCACGCCGTAAAAGCTTTTTAAATACACCGTGGGGCGTTCAAGGCAGTAGAGCCGTACCAGCAGTTCCAGGCTAAACAGCAGTGTAAAGGCCCATTCGATGTAGAAGAAAATATGCCCGTAACGCTCGGCATAGATCTCAACGCTATCGAGCAAAATCACCGCCACGCTGAGCAGAATGGCGACGATTAGCGCAATATCAAACGCCTTCGCCCCCGGCGTATCGGATTCAAAAATAATATGGAACAGCCGGGCGCGGAGTCCTTCGGCGCCGGGAGTAAGGGGAAAGCTCATCGCGTCATCCTGAGGTGGGCTTAATGAGTGGTTGAAACGTGTTTAGCGTAGCGCGGTTTCATAAGCGAAGCGACGAGCCAAATTTAACGCAGCCGCGCCGTAGGCGGTGGTGGGCATGCCTGCGCTATCTAATGCCTTAGGCAGCATCTCAGCATCTGCCCGTGCGGCGCTATCCAGCTGCGGGTGCTGGGCAAGCGTTGCCAATGCCTGCTGCGCGGCGATTAAGTGCGTCGCGTCACCGCTATCGTGATAGGCGTCGAGTGCGACTGTCGCGCGGTGTAGCCACTCGGCCGGGTGCTGGGCATCAGGCAGCGGCCACTGCTGGCGGCCCAGCGCATTGCCCCGCGATGCCTTACTGCTGTCGGAGGGACGCAGTGGTACTTGGCTGGCCAGCTCGGCCGCCAGCGACCATAGCGCCTCAGGGTCGCCTGCTTTTAACTCTAGCTCCACTTCGCAAATCGGCGCGCGAGCCTTGCCACAAACGATCTCGCCCTCATCCAGCACCAGCTCAATCTTGCTGCCTTGCCAGGCAAGCTGCCAACTGCGGCGGGTGAAGTCTGTGCTTAGCGTCGAGCGCAGTGCCGCAATTTTGTCTGCTAACGCGTTTTGAAAGGGCGGCAGGGCGGCCAGGGCGGATTGATCTAAGCTGGGGTCAGGAACTTGCCACTCCCACTCCTGTCGGCAGGAGAGCCCGCCACCCCCTTGGCCGGCGGTTTTTACCGTCTGCAATACTTGGCTATCCAGCTGGCGCAGGCGCACCGCTATTCGTGCGGCGGCTAAATCTCCCGCCGGGGTATCGAAGTAGGTGTTGGCCAGCTGCTGCTGAACGGGGGGAGTGCTGGCGAGCACCGGATGGTGTAACAGCGCGTCGATCTGGGTGGGTGGCAGTGCCAGTTTTAGCTCTACCTCGGTCGGTGCTGGCATGCTGGTTGAGTTTTTCATGACAATCGCCACCTCACTATTATGACATTTTGGTTAATTTTTGATGACATTATGAACTTTTCATGACGGCGGCGGACGCACTCTTTATACTGGCGCCCGCCATTTCCAGGCTCCCCGAAAACAGGCTAAAGGCTATATGGTAACCTCCAACCCTTTTTCCGCGATGTTTGGCCGCTCGCCATTCCAGCCGCTGCTGGCCCACATCGTCAAGGCCAATGAATGCGCCGACCTCCTCCTGCCGTTCTTCGAGGCAACACTTGTCGGTGATTGGGACACGGCGGCTGAGCTGCGCGAGAACGTCACGCGCTTAGAGCACGACGCCGACACCCTGAAAACAGAACTGCGGCTGAACCTGCCTAACACCATGTTCCTGCCGGTATCGCGTTCTGACCTGCTCGATTTGATCAGTGTTCAGGACAAGATTGCCAACAAAGTGCGCGACATTACCGGCATTATGCTGGGGCGTAAAATGCGCGTACCCAATGAGCTGGCCGAACCGATGCGCGACTACATGCGCACCAGTGTGGCCTGTGTGGCCCAAGCCCGCCAAGCGCTTGAAGAGCTGAAAGACCTGCTGGAATCCGGTTTTGGTCGCAATGTTTCCGATGTCATGCAAAACATGATCCGCGAACTGCACACCCTTGAGCACCAGGCCGATAGCCAGCAGGTGGCGATTCGTCGTCAGCTGTTTGAGCTTGAGAGCCAGCTACCGCCGGTGGATGTGATCTTCCTCTACAAGATCATTGAATGGGTGGGCGAAGTCTCTGATCGCGCTGAACGCGTAGGTAGCCGCCTGCAGATTTTGACCGCACGCTAAGGGATACTCATGCAGATTATTGCCCAGCACGGTGACATTTTTATCATTCTGGCCTGTGTATTTGGCTTCTTTATGGCGTGGGGCGTCGGCGCAAACGACGTCGCTAACGCCATGGGAACCTCGGTGGGGTCGAAAGCGATTACCATCAAACAGGCGATCCTTATTGCCGTTGTCTTTGAGTTTTTAGGCGCATGGCTGGCCGGTGGCGAAGTCACCAACACCATTCGTAAAGGCATCATCGATCCTGAATTGTTGCAGGAAGACCCACAGCTGCTGGTGTACGGCATGTTAGCGGCGCTGCTGGCAGCGGGAACCTGGCTGCTGGTGGCCTCCATGAAAGGCTGGCCCGTTTCCACCACGCACTCCATTGTGGGCGCGATTGTGGGCTTCGCGGTGGCAGGCCTGGGGGCTTCTACCGTGGATTGGGGGGCGGTTACCAAGATTGCCGCAAGCTGGGTCGTTTCCCCGCTGCTGGCCGGTACCATCGGCTTTGTGCTGTTCAAATCGGTCCACCACCTGATTTTTGAAAACGATAACCCGTTTACCGCCGCCAAGCGCTACGTGCCGGGCTATGTATTTTTGGTGGGCTTTATTGTTGCCATGGTCACGCTGACCAAAGGGCTCTCCCACGTGGGGCTCGACCTGACCTTTAACCAAAGCCTGCTGCTCTCCATCCTGCTCGGCTTGGTCATTATGGGCATTGGCATGCTGATGCAGCGCCGCATCAAATTCGAAAAGACCGCTAACGACCATTTTGGTTACGCCAACGTGGAGCGAGTGTTCGGCGTACTAATGATCTTCACTGCCTGTGCCATGGCCTTTGCCCACGGCTCTAATGATGTTGCCAATGCGGTTGGCCCGCTGGCAGCGGTGATCAGCGTGGTGCAAACCGGCGGTGAAATTGAGGGCTCGGCCCTTGTGCCCTGGTGGGTACTGGTACTAGGTGGCGGCGGTATCGTCGTTGGCTTGGTTACCTATGGCCATAAAGTCATCGCGACGGTCGGTACCGGCATTACTGAGCTGACGCCTAGCCGTGGTTTTGCGGCCACCCTGGCGGCGGCTACCACCGTAGTGCTGGCATCGGGTACTGGTCTGCCCATCTCGACCACTCACACCCTAGTGGGCGCGGTGCTGGGCGTAGGCTTGGCCCGTGGTATGGCGGCGCTTAACCTGCGTGTGATTGGTACCATTGCTATGTCGTGGCTGATTACGCTGCCTGCTGGTGCTGGTTTGGCGATTCTGTTCTTCTTTATGTTTAAAGGCATGTTTGGTTAACAGACGGAGCTAACTCCGCACCGAATGCCACAGCTCGGCTGAACCGCCAAGCCTACAGCGGCACCTTCTTAGCACACGATCTTTGAATAAGATCTTTGCAATAGAAGGTGCCGCTGTTTTTTGTGCTCTGTTAAAGTAAACAGCGTTACCTTCATTCACCTGCTGCCGGAGAGCGGCCCTTGGACACTCGTTTCCCCTTTGTAGATTGGTTTCGTAACGCCTCCCCATACATTAATGCGCACCGGGGGCGAACCTTTGTCATCTTGATTGAGGGCGAAGCCATGGCGTCGGGCCGAGGGGAGCAGCTCATCCAGGATTTAGCGCTGCTGCACACCTTAGGTGTGCGCTTGGTAGTGGTGTTCGGCATTCGCCCTCAGGTACATGAGGCACTGACTGCCGCTGGCGTAGAACCCACCCGGGTGGATGGCCGCTGGGTGGCCGATCGCGCGGTGATGGCCCACGTTGAGCAGGTAGCGGCGCACCAGCGGCTCTGGCTGGAAGCCCGGCTTTCCCTTGGCCTGCCGAGCACGCCGCTACACGGCGTAGAACTCAGCGTGATTTCCGGCAACCTAGTCACCGCCAAGCCGCTTGGCGTGCGCGAAGGAGTGGATTTTGACCATAGCGGCGAAGTGCGCCGGGTGCGGGCCAGCGCCATTGAGGGGCTGCTGGAAAAAGGCTCGCTAGTGCTACTGCCGCCGCTGGGATTCTCCAGCACGGGGGAAGTGTTCGATTTAGACGCCTCGGAAGTGGCTCAGCACGCCGCCGTGGCGCTCAAGGCAGACAAGCTGATTCTGCTGGGCGAGTCCGAAGGCCTGGAAGACGAGCAGGGCGCGCTCTTGCGCCAGCTTTCCCCTTTTGAGGCAGAGCCGCGCCTGCAGCAAGCCGCGCCGGGTAGCGAATTGGCGCGACACTTGAGTGCTGCCTGCACCGCCGCCCGTGAGGGTGTAGCACGTACTCACTTGCTCTCGTGGCGCAATCACGACGCGCTGCTGGGCGAGCTGTTCACCCGTGACGGCGTGGGCACCATGATTACCCAGCACCGCTACGAACAGCTGCGCCCCGCCACGCTGAACGATGTGGCAGGCCTGCTAGAGCTGCTAGAGCCGCTAGAGCGGCGCGGTATGCTGGTAGCACGCTCCCGAGAGCGGTTAGAGCACGAAATTGATGATTACATGGTGATTGAGCGGGACGGCATGGTAATTGGCTGCGCGGCGCTGCACGTATTCCCCGAGACCACCGTGGGCGAGCTGGCCTGTGTGGCCGTGCATGGCAACTACCGGGGCGGCGAGCGCGGCGAGCGCCTTGTCGAAGCCCTGGAGCGACGCGCCCGCCAGCGGGGGCTTTCCGATATGTTCGTGCTCACCACCCATACCGCCCACTGGTTCGTGGAGCGCGGCTTCCGCGCCGCCAGCCTGGAAGACCTGCCCCCCCTCAAACGCGAGGCCTACAACCACGCCCGTAAATCCAAGGTGCTGGTGAAAAATCTGGCGGGTTAGTGGGGAAAATCGGCACCATGCGCGCTATCGACTACCTAACGAGAGTCACTTTGCGCTATGGTAAAAGAAACTAACCGAGGGATGCCGCAATGAACCTCAAACATATCGCACACATTGCCAGTGTCACTACGATCTTTCCGCAAAAGCGGCAGGCAATCCAACCTGTCGAGTTTGTCGTGCACGAGAGCGATGCAGAGGCATTGAGCAGTGATTTTCTGAAGGTTGGAAAAGATATGCAAAAGGCGATGGAGCAATATGACCGACTCCCCAAGCTCTCACACTCGTGATTCATCGCAGCAATCACCAACCTCTTCTAACAATCAGAGCATTATTGCTCAACAATTGACCTACTCAGGTCCCTTGCCGCCCTCTGCAGAAATGGAAAAATACGAGCGCATCAGCCCCGGCGCGGCAGATCGTATTTTAGCCATGGCCGAGAAGGAGCAAGCGCATCGCCACGCGCAAGAAGAGAAAGAAAACGCCGTCAACTCTCGTATTGCTGAGTCCAATATACGCTCGCAGGATGCCAGTATCAGCGAGATCAAGCGCGGGCAGTGGATGGCCTACAGCCTTGGCCTTATCTTTCTGGGTATTACAGTGATGCTCGGGCTGAACGGGCATGAAGTTGCTGCGTCAACATTAGGACTTGGCGGGGTTGCGGCGGTGGCGACTGTATTTATAAAGGTGCGTAACAAGCAGTAGGGTAGGCTGTAATAGTCGTGTTCTACGGGTGAGGCGGCATCGCCGCCTCAGAGGGTTGCTAGGTATTCAGAATCACGCCACCGTTCAGGTGCAGCGTTTGGCCGCTCATGTAGGATGACTCTTCACAGGCCAGGTACACATAGGCCGGGCCGATTTCACTGGGCTGTCCGGCGCGTTTCATCGGCACCTGACTGCCGAACTCCGCGACTTTCTCTTCATCGAAGCTGGCCGGAATCAGCGGTGTCCAGATGAGGCCGGGAGCCACGGCGTTGACACGGATGCCTCGGTCCATCAGCGACATCGCCAGCGAGCGTATCAGCCCCTGAATGGCGCCCTTGGTGGCAGTGTAGTCAATCAGCGTGTCGTTGCCCTTGAACGCATTGATGGAGGAGGTGGCAATGATCGTATCGCCCTCACTCAAATGGGGCAGCGCCGCTTTGGTCAGGTAAAAGTGGCTGAAGATATTGGTCTGGAACGTGCGCTGCAGCTGCTCGTCGGGGATCTCGGTAATATCGTCCCAGTCGTACTGCTCAGCGGCGTTATTGATCACGATGTTGATCTTGCCGAAGTGATCCAGGGTGCGCTTAACAATCTCGCGGCAAAATGCCGGGGCGGCCACATCGCCTTTCAACACCAGGCAGCGGCGTCCTTCTGCTTCCACTAGCCGCTTGGTTTCCTCGGCGTCTTTGGTCTCTTTGAGATGCACGATCACGCTATCCGCCCCTTCACGGGCGTAGTGCACGGCCACGGCACGGCCAATGCCGCTGTCGCCGCCGGTAATAATGGCTACTTTATCGAGCAGTTTTTCAGCGCCGCGATAGCTATTGCGGATGTATTCAGGTGCTGGGCGCATGGCGTGTTCATCGCCGGGCTGTTTGTTCTGGTGCTGCGGGGGCTGCTGTTGGTCGCTCATGTGCGGTCACTCCTTTGTGTGCACGAATCGCTTCGATTAGCTGGCAGGGCTGCCCGTCTCCTCAGGCGGCTAGCTGCCGAATGTCGAGCTTTCAACGTAGACCAAAGGCGAAGGATAGAGCAAATAGTGCGGGCGCATCAGTAACCTGGAATAGCGAGAATTAATAAAGGCTATTTAAACAGACGATCAATAGGAGATTGCTCCTGCTTATTTTTTTTAAGTGACTGTTATAAATGGTTTTTGATTAAGCGTAAGTAAGTGGTGATGGTATTAGGCGGATAGCGCACCATGGCAAGAACCCCGGCAGCAGCTATAGTGAGTGAGGCTTTATCCCAGTAATATCTCGACCACCGCCAAGGAGTAGGAGGTACTATGTCCCCTGATAAAGACGACCAGAAGAAAGATCAGCGTGACGACCACCACGATGACGCAAACCCAATGCCTGACACGCACCACGTCAATCCTGATGCCGAGAAAAAGTCAGAGAAAAAGTAAGTAAGAGAGATTAAAAAGGCGCTGTTGTTAGCCTGGATTTCTCACAGGGTATAAAAGAAAGCGGCTGAAAGTGCTATGATTTCAAGAACCTAACCAATCCATCAAGCACCAACAGCCGCTTCCAAAATGGTACCTGAAAAGCTGACCTTCTCGCCACTCTCACGCCGCCAAATTGAAGCCGACTATCTGCGCACCAGTGACCGCAGCGACAGCCGCCATAGCTGGGCGATCCTCGCCTTACTGGTACGCTTTATCCGCCAATACTGGCCCGATACCCGCATCGTGTTACGAGGTGATAGCCACTTTTGTCGTCCCCGGATGCTGAACTGGTGCGATCGGCATCACGTCGACTACATCGTGGGAATCGCCAAGAACAGCCGGCTGCTCAAGGAAGTGGATGTGCCCATGATGCTGGTACGCAAGACCCAATGGCAGGTGGGAGGGAAAGTGGCAGAGACGTTTCGCTTTCCGTATCAAGCACACTCCTGGAAATACCCACGCTGGGTGGTGGCCCGTCTGGAAGAAGGCGAGCTGGGCTCTAATCCCCGGTTTATCATCAGTTCCCGTTACGATGACGGCTTCAAGCTTTACTACGAGCAGTACTGTGCCCGGGGTGACATGGAGAACCGGATCAAGGATCAACAACTGAGCCTGTTCGCTGACCGTACCTCCAGCACGCACTGGTGGGCCAATCAGTGGCGGCTGATCTTGTACCAGCGATTAAACGGATTTTTACGCTGAACCACGACCTCTAAGCCCATCAAGTCGAGTGTATCGAGTACCTTCTGCAGTTGAAGCGTAGGCTTGCCGCGCTCTAGGTCGACAATAAAACGGTTGCCGGTACCGGCAAGGCCTGCCACGTCGCTTTGCAGTAGTGCTTGGGATTGGCGCACCTGTTTTATCAGCGCGCCGAGTTCTTGTGAGGTGCGTACTCGAGTCGCAGGAGGAGTTGAAGTCGCCATTGCGAGTGCCTCTCGTAAATTACCGTTCGGTAAGAATAGCCGAAAGGCAATGATCTTGCTGGCAAAATATTCCCGAACGGTAATTTTTTGCTATCTCTGTATCTAAAGGCGTCTAATGATTACCGAGCGGTAATTCAGTGCTTCTTGTAGCGCCGTTTTACTTCGACGTTGAGGCGGCCTTCGCCCAGGCGCAGTTTGAGCAGTTGGCCGGGCTGGGTGTCTTCGGCGCGGCGGATGACTTGGCCTTGGGTATCTTGGGCGATGGCGTAGCCGCGGCCGAGTACGGCCAGCGGGCTGACGGCGTTTAGCTCGCGGGCGGCGCTGTGCAGGCGTGCTTGCCGTACTTCTAATATGCGCTGCATGGCGCTAGCTAAACGGCGCTGTAGGCTGCTGATACGCTCGCTTTCGGCGCGGTGCAGCCGGGCCATATCCTGGCTGGCCAGGCGTCGGGCGAGCTGGGCCGCTTGGGCTTTTTGCTGGGCGAGGGTTTGCTGCATGGCGCGGGTAAGGCGCTGCTGCAGCGTAGTGAGGTGTTGGCGCTGGCGAGCCAGCTGTTCGCCGGGGTGACGAAGGCGGGCGCGCAGAGTATCTAGCCGCTGGCTATCGCGCTCTAACCGCGCTTGCATGCTTCGGTGCAAACGCTGCTCCGCCTGAGCGAGCTGGCGCTTTAGAGCGTGTTGGTCGGGCACTAGCCGTTCAGCGGCGGCGGATGGAGTAGGGGCGCGCATATCGGCGGCAAAATCCGCCAGGGTGACATCTACCTCGTGGCCCACTGCCGACATCACCGGCAGCCGGGAGTGAAAAATCGCCCGCGCCAGATGCTCGTTATTAAACGCCCAGAGATCTTCCAGGCTGCCGCCACCACGGGTGATTAGCACCACATCTTGCTCGGGGTCTAGCCGCGCCTGCCGGTTGAGCAGGCCCAGCGCCGAGATCATCGCCGGGGCGGCTTCAGCGCCCTGAACCGGTACGGGAATCAGCGTCACGTCCGCCAGCGGCCAGCGAGCGGCCAATACGGCCAGCACATCGCGAATGGCCGCCCCATTGGCGGAGCTTAAAATCAAAATCTTGCGCGGGGGAAAGGGCAGGGGGCGCGTATTGGCGAACACGCCTTCGCCTTCCAGCTGCGCTTTCAAACGCTCGAAGGCCGCCAGCAGCTCGCCAAGGCCAGCGGCTTGCACCGCTTCAGCAATGAGCTGGTAATCGCCCCGTGGCTCGAACAGCGAGACCCGCCCGCGTAGCTTCACTTGGTCGCCATCGCGCATGGGGGCGGCCACAAAGCGCGCCCGCTGACGAAACAGCGCACAGCGAATCTGCGCCCGGTCGTCTTTTAAAGTGAAATAGATATGCCCCGAGGCCGGGCGAGACACATTAGAAAGCTCGCCCTCTACCCACACTTCCCCCACATCGCGCTCCAGGGTTTGCTTGGCGCGCTGGTTCAGCTGGCTCACGGAGAGCGCTTTGGGAGTGGGTGATGTGCTTGTCGGTTCCATCGTTGGCCTTGGTGATCATTTCGTGGATGACACGATACCTCAAACGAGGTGCGTGAGCCTTGCCAGCGGCGCTTATTCCCGCAGGGCTTCGAGCGTCATTAGCAACTGGTATAAGCCTAACCGCGACTCTGCATTGCTGGGGCGGCCCTCAAAACGTTATAATAGGCGATTAACTTTTTACGCCCCATCTTCCCACTTCTCAATGGGTGTTGCCGCTATGCTACGTATGGCCCAAGAAGCGCTTACGTTCGATGACGTACTCCTCGTTCCCGGCTTCTCCGACATTCTGCCAAAGGATGTCAGCCTCAAAACCCGCCTGACCCGCAATCTCTTCCTGAATATTCCCCTGCTTTCCGCTGCAATGGATACTGTAACTGAAGCGCGTCTAGCCATTGCGATGGCTCAGGAAGGCGGCATCGGCATCATCCATAAGAACATGACCATGGCGCAACAGGCCGCTGAAGTGCGCAAGGTGAAGAAGCACGAAAGCGTCATCGTCAAAGACCCGGTCACCGTTAGCCCCAAAGCCAAGCTGGAAGACCTGCTGGCCATGGCCCGCGAAAACGGCTTCTCCGGCTTCCCAGTGGTAGAAGGAGAAACCCTGGTAGGCATCGTGACCGAGCGCGACATGCGCTTCCAGCCTAACGTGGGCGACAGCGTTGCCGACATTATGACTCCCCGCGAGCGGCTGGTAACAGTGAAAGAAGGCACCGACCTTGAAACTAGCAAAGCCAAGATGCGCGAACACCGCATTGAGAAAATGCTGATTGTCGATGACGCCTTCCATCTGCGCGGCCTGGTGACTTTCCAAGACATCGAAAAAGCCCGCACCTACCCGATGGCCGCTAAAGACAGCGACGGCCGCCTGCTAGTAGGCGCAGCGGTCGGCACCGGCCCGGAAACTCCGGACCGCGTAGCCGCACTGGCCGAAGCCGGCGTTGACGTGATCATCGTTGACACCGCCCACGGCCACTCCCAGGGCGTGATTGACCGCGTTCGTTGGATCAAAGAGCACTTCCCCGAGATTCAAGTGATCGGCGGCAACATCGCCACCGCCGCCGCTGCCAAAGCGCTGGCCGAAGCAGGCGCAGACGCCGTGAAAGTAGGCATCGGCCCCGGCTCTATCTGCACCACGCGTATTGTGGCAGGCGTTGGCGTACCGCAAATCACCGCCGTTTCCAACGTAGCCGAAGCGCTGAAAGAGTTCGACATTCCGCTGATTGCCGATGGCGGCGTACGCTTCTCTGGCGACTTGGCGAAAGCCATTGCCGCTGGCGCAAGCGCCGTGATGGTGGGTGGCCTGCTGGCCGGTACCGAAGAAGCACCGGGCGAAGTTGAGCTTTACCAAGGCCGTACCTACAAAGCCTACCGTGGCATGGGCTCCATGGGTGCCATGTCGCAGAGCCAGGGCAGCGCCGACCGCTACTTCCAGGACAAGGACGCCGGAGCCGAAAAGCTGGTGCCGGAAGGCATCGAAGGCCGCGTACCCTACAAGGGCATGATGAGCGCCATCGTTCACCAGCTGATGGGCGGCCTGCGCGCCTCCATGGGTTACACCGGCTGTCGCGACATTCAGGAAATGCGCACCAAGCCCGAGTTCGTACAGATTACCGGCGCTGGCTTTAACGAGTCCCACGTTCACGACGTGCAGATCACCAAAGAAGCCCCCAACTATCGGGTGAGCTAACCAGCGCTTTAAGTTACACGGCGGCGGGCATTGCCCCGCCGCTTGCTTTTTAGCCAATGCGGCCGTTCCGCGTTATAGAGGCTCCGCCATGAGTGACATTCACGCCCATAAGATCCTGATTCTCGACTTTGGCTCCCAGTACACCCAGCTGATCGCCCGCCGGGTACGTGAAATCGGCGTATTCTCTGAAATCCGCGCCTTCGATATCACCGAAGAAGAGATTCGCGAATACAACCCTAACGGCATCATCCTGGCCGGTGGCCCGGAATCCGTCACCGAGCTGGATTCCCCCCGCGCCCCACAGTGCGTGTTTGAAATGGGCCTGCCGGTATTTGGTATCTGCTACGGCATGCAAACCATGGCCGAGCAGCTAGGCGGCAAGGTAGAAGGCTCTAACCAGCGTGAGTTTGGCTACGCCCAGATTCAAATCGACGCCGAGACCGCGCTGTTCAAAGACATCAAAGACCACGTAGACGCCGCCACCGGCAACGCGCTGCTGGATGTATGGATGAGCCACGGCGATAAAGTCGCCAAAGCCCCCGACACCTTCACCGTGACCGCCTCTACCCCGAGCTGTCCGATTGCGGCCATGGCCTGGGAAGAGAAGCAGTTCTACGGCGTACAGTTCCACCCGGAAGTGACCCACACCC
The DNA here is from genome assembly GCF_001596805.1 of Halomonas sp. KX33721. Taxonomy (NCBI): domain Bacteria; kingdom Pseudomonadati; phylum Pseudomonadota; class Gammaproteobacteria; order Oceanospirillales; family Halomonadaceae; genus Halomonas; species Halomonas sp. KX33721. Next base: position 88,873 of record NZ_LVIA01000003.1, read on the forward strand.
TACAGGGCCAGCGGATTCTTGAGCACTTCGTGCTGGATATCTGTAAAGCCGAGAAACTGTGGACCCCTGCCCAAATCATCGAAGACCAAGTACAGCGCGTACGCGAGCAAGTCGGCGACCGCCACGTACTGCTGGGCCTTTCCGGCGGCGTCGACTCTTCCGTTGTGGCTGCGCTGCTGCACAAAGCGATTGGCGACCAGCTCACCTGCGTATTCGTCGATAACGGCCTGCTACGTAAAAACGAAGGCGACCAAGTGATGGAAACCTTCGCCAAGCACATGGGCGTGAAGGTGATCCGCGTGGACGCCGAAGAGCTGTTCCTCAGCAAGCTGGAAGGCGAGAAAGACCCGGAAGCCAAGCGCAAAATCATCGGCAACACCTTTATCGACGTGTTCGATGAAGAAGCCAGCAAAATTGAAGGCGTGGAGTTCCTGGCACAGGGCACCATCTACCCGGACGTGATCGAATCCGCCGCCTCGAAAACCGGCAAAGCGCACGTGATCAAATCCCACCACAACGTGGGTGGCCTGCCGGAAACCATGAAGCTCAAGCTCGTCGAGCCGCTGCGCGAACTGTTCAAAGACGAAGTGCGCAAACTCGGCCTCGAACTCGGCCTGCCCTACGATATGGTCTACCGTCACCCATTCCCTGGCCCCGGCCTGGGCGTGCGCATTCTCGGCGAAGTGAAGAAAGAGTACGCCGACATTCTGCGCGACGCGGATGCCATCTACATCGAAGAACTGCGCGCCGCCGGTTGGTACGAAAAAACCAGCCAAGCCTTCGCCGTGTTCCTGCCGGTGAAATCCGTAGGCGTGGTTGGCGACGGCCGCCGCTACGAATGGGTCATCGCGCTCCGCGCCGTCGAAACCATCGACTTCATGACCGCCCGCTGGGCGCACCTGCCCTACGAGCTGCTGGAGAAGGTTTCCAACCGGATTATCAACGAGTTGGAAGGCGTTTCGCGGGTGACTTATGATGTGAGCAGTAAGCCGCCTGCTACGATTGAGTGGGAGTAGCCGGCAACGACGGGCACTCTCTGGTAACCGTCTGTCAATGACAGGCGTTCATTCAACCCGGCGCCATTGCCGGGTTGTTTGTTTTTGGACTTTGATTAATTACCTGGAATTACCCGGTTTTTCTATTTGAACCTCAGTGCATCCACCAGCAAGCGAAACAGCGGGGATGATTGACGGCGACTCGGGTAATACAGGTAATAGCCGTCATAGGTGGTAAACCAGTCATTCAACAGACTGACCGGTTTTCCGCTGTGCAGTTCTTCTCTCACCATTGCGGTCGGCGCCCACGCTGGAAAAATGCCCCTGTTACAGAACGTTCAGGAGAGTTTTTGGAACCGGGTGTCAGCCGCTCGAAACCGGAGTAGCCGACAAATTCCGCAATATGCCGCATTGCTCGACTGTCCGACGGTTTGAACAGCTGCGGCGCAGCATTCTCAGTTGCTCGTTCAGTTTGGTTAGTTCCTGGATACGCGCCTCCACCTGCTCGATATGCCTATCCATCATCCGATTCACGTCATCACATTGTGCGCCGGGGGAACGGCTTAATCCCAATAATTGCCGGATCTCCGGCAAACTGAGATCCAGGCTGCGACAGTGCTTGATGAACAGTAATTGCTCAACGGCAACTTCATCGTACAGGCGAAAATTACCTTCACTGCGTTCTGCGGAGGCAATCAATTGTTCCTTTTCATAATGCCGGATGGTTTGCACGGAGCAGCCAGTCACTTTCGACAGTTCGCCGATTTTTATCATCTCTCAATATTCCGATTGACTCTATTAGTTGTTATAGAGTTTATAGTGACCGTCTGTACATTCTCAAGGGCTTTTTTCGATGTCTGACCCGTGTAATGACAACTGCCAGAGCAACAAGATTGCCAGTGCCCCCACTTCTGGGATAGCGAATACTGATACGGCTTTTCAACATGGCTATGTCAGTGACTACCGGGTACCAAAAATGGACTGCCCGTCGGAAGAGGGGATGATCCGCATGGCTCTGGACAGTATTGAGCCCCGGGTTTTACTGGAGTTCGATACACCGAATCGGAAGGTGCGGGTATTCCATGGCGACAATGGGGCTGCCATCGAGGAGAGGATGCGTTCCCTGGGGCTGGGTGCCACGCTCGAAAAAACCACCCCGGCGGGGGAAGAGGATTTAGTCCTGGCCAGGGAGAAGGAAGAGGCAACCGCCCAGGTCGAAGCCGGTATACTGAAGTGGTTGCTGGCCATCAACGGCGTTATGTTCGTGGTTGAACTGACGGTAGGCTGGCTGGCGCAATCCACTGGCTTGATAGCGGATTCTTTGGACATGTTTGCTGATGCCGCGGTCTATGGCGTCGCCCTCTATGCGGTGGCGAACAGCCTTCGCACCAAGCTGCGCGCGGCGCATTTGTCAGGCTGGCTGCAGTTGATTCTGGCGCTGGGAGTCCTGGCTGAAGTCGGGCGGCGATTTGTTTTCGGCAGCGAACCCGTATCCGCGTTAATGATGGGTTTTGGTCTTGTGGCCCTGGCGGCCAACGTCTGGTGTCTGGTGCTTATCGCAAGAAACCGGCACGGCGGCGCACACATGAAAGCAAGTTGGATCTTTTCCGCTAACGATGTCATCGCCAATGTGGGCGTTATCGTCGCCGGTGTATTGGTCGCCTGGACGGGTTCCCGTTATCCCGACCTGGTTATTGGTCTGATCATCGGGCTGATTGTGCTGAATGGCGCCCGGCGAATTCTGCAACTGCGCTATTAGTCTCTGGTCCTTTCTCGCTGCTCGGATTCATGCCGGCAAAATTCCGCGCCTGGGCGGCCTATTAAAATAGTCGCCGCTCTCGCCGATGCTTATGGAGAATTTTCTGTCAACCGTGCCCATAGGTGTGGGCATCCTTGTGCATGTGGTCCGGGTGCTCGAATTCCAGTGTTGAATGACGTATGTTGAATTCCTGCGCCAGAGCCTGTTTTATCCTGTATTTGATATTCTCAAGCTGATCCCATGCACTTTCCTCGATAATCACATGGGCCTCCAGCGAGGCATCGTGTTCGCCCATCTGCCAAAAATGCACATGGTGAAGGTCGATAACGCCTTCGATATTGGAGAGGGCAACAATGACGGCATCGGTATCGATGTCCACCGGGCTACCCAGCATGAGTGTTCTGATGGTGCCGCCGATTTCTGTCAGGCCCAGGTAGAGAATATAGCCCGCGATACCGATGGTGATGGCAGGATCAACCCAGCGCATGTCGTAGAGCAAAATAAGAGTCCCGCCAATGACCACGGCGACCGACGCGAGTGCATCCGACAGATTGTGAAGAAACAGTGCACGGATATTGACGCTGTCTTTCTGCATCGAATAGGTGAGCAACGCTGTCAAGGCGTCCACAGCCAGAGCGATACCACCAAGCCAGACGACCCACCAGCCCTTTACCTCTGGAGGATCGATTATCCGCATGCCACCTTCGTAAACCAGGTAGATCCCGATAATGATCAAGGTAGTGTAGTTGATGAGAGCTGCAACGATTTCAATGCGTCCGTAGCCAAAGGTCATCCTTGCGTCAGCCTGGCGGCGCGCAATTTTTTGCGCCGCGAACGCGATGACGAGTGCGGCCATGTCAGAGAAGTTATGCAAGGCGTCCGCGATAAGGGCGAGACTGCCGGCAAAGATACCTCCCCCAATCTGAGCCAGGGTCAGGATCCCGTTCGCCCAGATGGCGATGGCAACGCGTTTATCCTTGGTCTCGGGGGGTATATGCACATGGTCGTGACTCATTGGGTTAACCTAGTTGGTGGCTATTTATAAAGAGGCATCTGCTGTATTCAGCTTACTCTGTGCCTGGTCGCCTGTCTAGCGTCTCCCCACTTTTCCACAGGTGGTGCTGTAACTGCCTGAATAGCGTTGAAAATTTCAGTGCTATCAACGAGATCGGGGGCTTTCCCGCCGGTATCATGTTGTTACCCCTAACACCATGAACCAAAAGGAAAACCCCGATGCTTCAAGATGCCAAAGACCGCGCCAAATGGAAAGCTCGCCTGATCGGCTGGTGTGACGACCTGTCGGATCACCTCGCTCGACCCGTCGTGAAGCTGGCGGCAGAAACGCTCTTTGGCATCCTGGCCAGCGGTAGTTTGCGCCAGGCCGAGATCGCCCGCGCCTTGAAGGAACCCTGTCGGCTGCACCACACGCAGAAGCGGTTGTCGCGCATGCTGTCCCGGCACAGCGAGCTTGCTTGGGCCGCGGAGCAACTGCAGCTCCAGCGGATCACGCCTTACATCACCGATGACATGGTGCTGGCCATCGATCCGGGCGACCTGAACCGGGATGGCGCCCCGGCCAGTGAATACCGAACCCGCGTTCGCGACGGTGATACCGGCGAGATCGTCGGTGGTTATCCGCTGATCAGCGTGGTGGCACGCGACCTGAGGCGGGGCACCACCTGGCCACTGCTCACGCGGCTGCTATCGCCGGCTCGCGGCGGCTACCGCAGTGAAAACACCGATATCCTGAGCGTGATGGATACCGTGCAGCGCCATGTGGAGGGCCGGCCACTGTGGGTCATCGATCGTGGCGGCGATCGAGGGCGGCTGTGGGATGCCTGGCTGCGCGCCGAGCGTCATGTGCTGGTCCGGGCCGCCAATCAGCGCTTCTGGCAGTGGCGAGATACCGCCAAGACATCGCAGCAGATTGCCCGAGATCTGCCACTGAAACACCGCGGCCACTTGCGCCGTGGGCAGCATATCCCGGTGCGGTTCGGCATCACCAAGGTCACACTGCGGGAGCATCCGGAGACGCCGCTGTGGATGATCGTTGTCGATCATGAGAAGTCGGAGCGCCTGGTGCTGGTGACGACGCGCCCGGTGCGTGGTCGCCGCCAAGGCGAGCGGATGATTCAGGCTTACCTGGATCGCTGGGCCTGCGAGGAGGGGTACCGGTTCACCAAGCAGGGGTTCGACCTGGAGGGTGTCCAGGCACGCCGTTTCACGACGCTGCAGAACTTGGTGGCGCTGGCCAGCCTGGCCTGGGCACTGCTTGCGGCCTATCAGGACCGAGCGCCGGAGTTGGTGCGGCACGCGCAACGTCAGAAGCGACACCACCGGCTGATATTCCCGTTCTATAGCCTGCAGCGAGGCTGGCAACGGCTGTTTGCTCAAGGCCGAAGTGTTTTCTACCCCCTCTGGAGAAGAGCGCCAGACGCCGAGGCACGAATACCAGACTTGTTCACCTCCTCAGGAGGACTATGCCGATGACACGCCGGAAAATGGGGAGACCCTAGGTCGCCTGTACCTTGGCGACTTTGTGGATTTTGGGCCATTGGCTACTCATCCTTTTTGACAGTTTTCAGGAGTTCCGCAAGGCTGTCTTCGGCCGCTTTTTTGTTCGGGAATGGCCCGATATTTTGACCTTCACGGGTTAAAAAATACCAGTCACTGTTGATGGCGTGGATGCGATGTGTTCGAAAGGGTGAGGCTTCTTTCAAGTCATCTATTCGTTGCTTGGGTGGATCGTTCATAGTCTTTCCAGGATATAAACCGCAATAAAAGAACATTGAAAAAATCATGGGGAGATTCCCCCCCCACGATGGAGTGTTGGTTAACTATCAGTGTCGTGATTAATGTCGCCTGTGGGCGTGGAGTTACTGGCACTTCTGCCATGCAACAGCGCATAGAGCACAGGGAGTACAAACAACGTCAACAGGGTGGACGAGATAATCCCGCCGATCACCACGGTCGCCAGAGGACGCTGTACTTCGGCACCGGTGCCGGTATTGAGTGCCATGGGTACAAAGCCGAGGCTTGCTACCAGGGCGGTCATCAATACCGGCCGTAAGCGGATCAGGGCGCCTTCGACAATGGCCTTCATCAGGTCACCCTGCTCGTGCCACAGATCGCGGATAAAGGCGATCATCACCAAGCCGTTTAACACCGCCACCCCGGAGAGGGCGATAAAGCCAACACCCGCCGAGATCGACAGGGGCATGTCTCGCAGCCACAGGGACAGAACCCCGCCGGTGAGGGCCAGTGGCACGCCGGTGAAGATGATCAAGGCATCTTTGAGGGAGCCGAAGGCCATCACCAAGAGTGCGAGGATGATGGCGAGGGTCACGGGCACCACGATGGCAAGCCGCTGACTGGCGGACTGCAGTTGCTCGAAGGTCCCGCCGTAATCCAGCCAGTATCCGGCGGGTAGGTCCACGTCGTCCGCAATGCGCGCCTGTGCTTCCTCGACAAATCCGCCCAGGTCGCGGTCCCGCACGTTGGCGGTGACCACCACCCGACGCTTGCCGTTTTCCCGGCTGATCTGGTTGGGCGCCGGAGCCAGCTCCAGCTCGGCCACTTCCGACAGGGGCACATAGCCACCGTCCGGCAGGGGGACAGGTAGGTCCGCGAGGCTGTCCACATCCCGGCGGATGTCTTCGGGAAGACGCACCACCAACTGGAAGCGGCGGTCGCCTTCGTAAATCAGGCCGGCGTTTTCGCCCCCGACACCGGCTGCCACCAGATCCTGGAGATCATCCACGGTCAGCCCGTAGCGGGATAGCGCCATGCGCTTGGGGTGTACCGACAGCATGGGCAGGCCGGTCACCTGTTCGACCCGGGCATCGGCGGCGCCCTCCATGGATTCCACAACCTCAAGGACGTCGTTGGCCGATGCCAGCAGCTGATCCAGGTCATCGCCGAACACCTTGATGCCGAGGTCGGCGCGCACGCCGGAGATCAGTTCGTTGAAGCGCATTTCTATGGGCTGGGTGAACTCGTATTTGTTGCCCGGCAGTTGGGTCACGGCGTCCTCCATTTCCGCCACCAGTTCATCCTTCGTCTTGTCGGGATTGGGCCACTGGTCGCGAGGCTTGAGGACGACAAAGTTATCCGCTACGCTGGGGGGCATGGGGTCGGTGGCCACTTCCGGCGTGCCGATCTTGGCGAACACCTTGTCCACCTCCCCAAAGGCCTTCAGCCGTTCTTCCAGCTGCGATTGCATCTCGATGGACTGCTCCAACCCGGTGCCCGGGATGCGCAGGGCATGGAGTGCAATATCCCCTTCATCCAGTTGTGGAATAAATTCCGACCCCAGGGTGGTCGCCAGCCAGAGACAGACCGCTACCAGCGTGGTCGCGCCGCCCAACACCAGCCAGCGGAACCTCATAGCCACCCGCAGCGCAGGCCTGTAGAGCGATTTAGCACCGCTGATTACCGGGCTTTCCTTTTCGCTGATCTTGCCCCCCATAAAGACCGCAACAGCGGCGGGCACCACGGTCAGTGACAGCACCATGGCCGCCAGCAGTGCCATTACGACAGTGGCCGCCATGGGGTGGAACATCTTGCCCTCGACCCCGGTGAGAGCAAAGATCGGCAGGTACACCACAGTAATGATGGCGACACCAAACAGGCTGGGACGAATCACTTCGTTGGTGGCCTCGAACACCAATTGCAGACGTTCCTTGAGGGCCAACTGACCCTGGTGCTGGGCCTGGGACAGGCGCCGGATACAGTTCTCGACGATGATGACCGCGCCGTCGACGATCAGGCCGAAATCCAGCGCCCCCAGACTCATCAAATTGGCGGATACGCCAGACCGCACCATACCGGTGATGGTGGCGAGCATCGAAAGCGGAATGACAGCTGCCGTGATCAAGGCGGCGCGCAGGTTGCCCAGCAACAGAAACAGCACCACGATCACCAGCAGTGCCCCTTCAAGCAGGTTCTTCTCCACCGTGGCAATCGCCTTGTCCACCAGGGCTGTGCGGTCGTATACCGCCTCCACCTTGACGCCGTCGGGCAGGGAGGGCTGAATGGCGTCCAGTTTCTCGGCCACCGCCTGTGCTACCGCCCGGGAATTTTCCCCCACCAGCATCATGGCGGTGCCCATCACCGTTTCCTTGCCGTCGCGGGTGGCGGCTCCGGTGCGCAGCTCCTTGCCAATGGCCACTTCAGCTACATCGGCTACCCGGACTGGCGCACCATCCCGGTTGGCAATCACCACCTGTTCAATATCGCCAATGGTGGCCAGCTGCCCGGGCGAGCGCACCAACAGCTGTTGGCCGTTGCGTTCGATATAGCCGGCGCCGCGATTGGTGTTATTGGCCCGCAGGGCGCTGACCAGTTCATCCACCGTGATGCCGAACTCCAGCAACCGTTGGGGCGACGGCGTGACGTGGTACTGCTTGTCGTAGCCGCCAATGGTGTTGACTTCGATCACGCCGGGCACCTGGGCCAACTGGGGTTTGATGATCCAATCCTGGATCTCCCGCAGTGCCGTAGCGTCCAGCGGACTGCCATCCGCTTGAGCGGCGCCGGGCAGGGCTTCTACGGTGTACATGAAGATCTCGCCAAGACCGGTGGCGATGGGACCCATCTCCGGCTCCAGCCCGGGGGGCAGCGCGCTCTTGATGGCGCCCAATCGCTCATTGATCAGATTGCGGGCGAAATAGATGTCCGTGCCTTCCTCGAACACCACCGTGACCTGGGACAGGCCGTAGCGGGACAGGGACCGGGTATAGGACAGGTTGGGCAGGCCGTACAAGGCCGTTTCCACCGGGAAGGTGATGCGTTGCTCTGCCTCCAGGGGCGAATAGCCCGGTGCCTCGGTGTTGATCTGTACCTGGACATTGGTGATATCCGGCACCGCGTCGATGGGCAGGCGCTGAAAACTCCACACGCCCACGCCGACCAGCACCAGAATAAGGGATAACATTAAAAACCGTCGCTCTACCGAGAGACGTAAGATGGCATTGATCATCATAGCCTCCTGGTTAGTGGTCGTGGGATGCGCCGGATTTTTCGATATCGGCCTTGATCAAATAACTGTTTTCCACCACATAGCGATCGCCTGCTTGCAGGCCGCCCAGTACCTCAGTCAGGTTGCCGTCGCTGCGGCCCAGCTCCAGTGGGCGGATCTCGTAGGTGTCATCCACCTGAATAAACACCACGGTCCAGTCCCGGAAGGATTGCAGGGCGCGGTTGTCAACCACCAAGGGGGCCTCCACCGTTTCCACCACGATATCCCCGGCCACCAGCAAACCGGGGGTCAGCAGTCCCTCGGCATTGTCGACTTCGACCCGGGCCAGGGTGTAGGGCGCGTTGCCGGGTGCCGGCAGCAGGTGGCGGATGGTGCCTTCCCGCTCGATGCCGTCAGCCTTCAGTCGGACTTTCTGGCCAATGGCAACCTCGGCCCGTTGGCCGGGGAAGACCTTGAATTCCGCCCACAGAGTGGTCAAATCGGCAATGGCGAATAGGGGTTGCTCACCGGCCATTTCCCCGTTGCTGATCCGACGCTCAATGACGATCCCGTCGATGGGCGCTCGCAGTGCGTAGGTCTGCAGACTTTCGTTGGATTCTACTTGAGCGAGCACGTCACCACGCTCGACCCGATCGCCCAGATTGACCTTCACCTGGCTGACCACGCCCGGGAAACGGGCGCGGATCCGGGCAATCTGCTGCGGTGCCGTGGTCAGGCTGCCGTAGGTGGTGAGGCTGCGCTCGATGGCACTCGGCCCGGCTGCGGCCGTTGTGATACCCGCTTTTCGGGCGATAGCCGGGGCGATCCGGGTGCGACCTTCGTGGGATTCCCAGTGCCAGCGGTAGTTCTTGCCGTCCATGGCGAGGCTCACTTCTACGTCGAAGGAGTGGGGTTCGGTCACCACGCCATCCCCCAGCCAGTAGTCCCCCTGGTAGGCGAAGTCGAAGGTGTCCACTTGCCCACCCAGGCGGGTGAGCTGGACATTGAGGTCAATATCATCAGTAACGGCGCGGCCATCCCTGGTGACCCAGGCCCGGTATTCCGGTGGGACCCCCTGCTCGAAGATCTGCAGTTCGACGGTGGCGTCGTTCTGTTGCAGCAGTATGCCGCCGTTAGGCCCCTTGACCTCTGCCTGCGATTCGTCGTGTTGTTCCTCGGCAGCTTGTAAGGGGCTGATGGCAAGGCAGGTGGCCACCAGAATCAGAGAGAGTTGTTTTATCAGTTGCATGGTGTGAATCCTGAATTTGTGGGTTAGCGCGTCGGGGCGCCCGGAACAGTCGCGAGTGGCTGCGCCGTAAGTTGTTCGATCAACGCCTGGTTGAGCAGCGCCGTGGTGGCGGCGTCGACCAATGCCTGCCGTGCTGAGAGCAGCTCCCGCTGTGCGGCGGTCCACTCCACATAGCTGTAGCGGCCGTTTTCATAGGCTTCGCGGGTCTGAGTGAGTGCCTCGGTCAGGTCGGGAAGCATTTGGCTGCGAATCTGCTCAACAGTCTCGATACTTTGTTGCCGCAAGTGGTAGGCGTCGAACAGGCGCGAATGGAGGCGCAGCAGGGTATCCTCCCGGCGGAATCGGACCTCATCCCGCGCCGCCAGGGCGGCCTGCACCTCGCCGCGATTGCGCCGTCCGGAAAAGAGCGGTACCGAGAGCCCAGCGGTCAAGCCCGTATCATCCGTCTCCTCGAAACGCCGGACGCCCACCTGCCAACGGATGTCGCTCTCGGACTGGCTGCGCGCCAGCTGAATCTCCGCTTCGCGGATACGCTGTTCGCTCGCGTAGATTTGAATGGCTGGGCTGTCGCTGACCCGCTGGTACAGGGCATCGAAGTTGTCGGATGAACCGAACTGGAACAGATCGCCTTCCAGCATTTGAAAGTCCGGGCTGGTATCGCCCCACAGGGAAGCCAGAGCCATTTTCCGGCTCTCGTAGGCGGCTCGAAGACGGGACTGCTCAATACGACTCTGGGTGAGCGCGGCCCTGGCGCGCAGGACTTCGGCCTGGGGCGCCGCGCCCCTGTCGGCGCGACGGGTGACGATCTCGTGGGTGGCCTCGGCCAGCGCCACAGCTTCAGCGGCCAGTTGGAGTTTTTCCTGCAGGGCCAGTGTGGCGACAAAGCGCTGGGTCGCCTGTCCCAAGAGATCCAGGGTCTCGGCCCGGCGCTCGGCCTCGACCCGCCCGTATTGTGAGTCAACTACGCTGACGCGGGCCTGACGCTTGCCGCCAAGTTCGAGGACCGATGACAAGGACAGGGTGTACTCCGCCCCGTCGACCCCTCGCAGATTGTCGCTGCCGAGGAAGTTTTCCACTTCCAGGCCGGCCTCCAGGGCAGGATTTTGATCTGCCGTGATGCGTCGGCCATCAAGACCCTGAAGGCGAAAATCGAAGACCTGGAGGCCGGGGTTTTGTGCCATGGCCCGCGAGAGAGCTTTGGACAGAGTGAGCGGTTTCTCCCCGGCGAGTGCCAGGGTAGAACCAAATGCCAGCGTTAGAAGGCAAAAGGCATGGATAATAGAGTGGCACGGCATTGCGCGCCGCCCCTTTTTTACGGACATTCTGAAAAGCATGGGACTGCTCCTACGAAAGTCTAAATGACAGTTGTTCCCCGGGTGGGGAAGGTATTCGCAGGGTCAGGAAATGGGAGGGCGGAAAAGGGAGGATTGAACCCCGGTGGTGAAGTTGGCTTGGTAGTCGGACTGTACTATTCCCGCAGCCAAGCCGGAAATGTCTGTGAGGGTTCCCAGCAACACCATGTGAAAGCAGCTGTGGCTGTGATGGCCATGGTCCGCTGAATGACTGGGGCTGCCGGGAGACGACTTGGTTGCCTGATTTTCGCTGGAAAAATCCGCTGATTCGTGTGAATGCTCATCATAATGTGGCATTGCGGGGTTGTGCGGTTGTGCTTCATAGGCAATAGACGCCACTGACTGCAAAGCAATCAACAGCGTCATTGCGACTATGAAACAGCGTTTAATCATGCAAGTGGTCCCGGAATTTGATCGTGAGCCTAGCAGAAAGGCAACCACATAGAAAGGACTGGACTCCCATGGGGTTACGTGTGTCCGTAGTGCGCTGCCCTGAGTGGCGGGCGATTGCACCGACCAACCGCAGTTCGTCTATGTGGCTGCCGCCGGGGGCAGCCGGGCCGGGATCAATATGGCCGGCGGCGACGCTATGCTCGATCTTCGCGCCATGCCGGCGGTCATGGCGATGCGGGCCAATATGACCGTGCAGGAATTGGCTGAAGAGCTGTTTCCCTACCTGACCATGGTGGAAGGGCTCAAGCTCTGCGCCCAGACTTTTACCAAGGACGTGACTCAATTGTCCTGTTGCGCCGGGTAAGGCTGCGTTCCCGGCTCAGTCGGCATTCCTGATCAGGCGCGGCAGCCAACGCAGATACGCCACCATGCCAAACAACTCGACCAGGGATTGGAAGACGATGACAACGATGGCGGCACGCCAGGGCTCCGGCAGTGACAGCGCCAGCGGCAGCATGACGAAGGAGTTGCGGGTACCAAAGCTGAAGGTGAGGGTGCGGCCGATAGTGGGCGTGAACCCGAATAGCTCACTGAGCCCCTTGCCGATGGTAGCGGCGGCAACCAGATAAAGTACAAAAACCACAAGCGCCGACCACAGCAGGGCGCCATTGTCGATCACCAGGCTGACCTGGGAACCGGCAATTAGAAACACCACCAATGCCAGCAACGGCACGGGCAGCCACCCAAGCCAGTCCACCAGTGTTTGCGCGCGCGGGTGCTTTTCCGTCAACCGTTCGGTAATCCAGGCCAGGATCAGCGGGGTGACAATCAATCCGAAGAATGCCGGCAGCAAGTGGCTGCCAACCGCCAGTTCAATGGCGATATTGCCCATGAAGAGCCAGATATAAATGGGTAGCAAAATGAGCTGGACCAGCAGAAGGATCGGCGCGGCCGCTATGGCCCTGGCACCGTCCCCACCACCGAGATGGGTAAAACTGATAAACCAGTCCGTACAGGGCACCAGCAGTACCAGCAGTACGCCGAGACGAATAGCGGGATCATCCGGTAACAGCCACAACAGAAGACCAACGACCACCGGTATCAGGATAAAATTGCCCGTCAGCAAAGCGGCCAGAAAGCGGCGATCACGAAATGCCGACCTGAGATGTATCAGTGGTACCTGAGTGAAAGTGGTGTACAGGAGAACGCCCAGTGCGGGCCAAAGCAGCGCTTCCCAATGACGGGTCTGCTCTGGTGACATCCAGCCGATGGTCATGCCGGCCAGGATGACTAGGAGATAAAGCCAGACTTGATATCGCTCCAATTGTTCGCGCATTTAAGGCTGTTCCCGCTGTTTTTTCGAGGGCACGATAGTATCATTGGGGCGCAATGAACTCCCGACACTTGCCCTGAGCATTTCGGCAGGCTTCGAGGGGGACTGAAATCTCTTTAGGTTGGGTCGGGAGAGATACGGTAAAATGGTTAGCGTCAGCGTTATACCTTTTTTCTGACAGTAGCGGGGATGGGCGTCTCCACAGGGTTGGTGGCTTTTTACCCGGTTTGGCTGGTTCTGACCCTGTTGAGAGGAGCTGTCAGTAAAAAATGAAATTATTTTTAAGGAATTTCTGAGCATGGTATTTATCATGGTGTTACCGATTATCAGTATAATAAGCCGTTGAAAATAAAAGACAAAAATGGCTTATTGATAATAGAGTGGGAGTGAGCGTAGGCTTATTTCTTATATAGTTGCGTGGGCGCAAGTGATGTAGCCTAACCTTAAACTGTTCGGTATCAGGTCTATATTTAGTATTGAGAATATGCAACGGTAAAGTTGTTCGCTTCGAGCGGCGGTAAGGATACTGCCGTTTTTGCTAAATGTAGGTTAGGGGTCAACTCATGCCCCCTGATTTGTCCGAAATGGACGGCTGAGGTAGGAGTATGAAAAATTATAGTACATCGCAACTGTCCGCCCTGACCCGACTCTTCTCTGCAGCTGTCTTCCGTGAATTGGCGAAAAAAGGCCAGTCTGGCTTATTCTGTCGGTTACTGGAACAAACAAACTTGCTTGATAATGCCGGTTCGGGTGCGACTGTTGGAGATGTTTTCGACCAAGCATTCGAAATTTTGAAGGTCGCAGGACAGCGCGATGAATATATTTATCGGGCGGCTATCAGCCAGAAGATACTGATGGGAACGCATTCGCTACGCACAGCTTCGATGCTCAATGAGTTTCGTGCTGGTAGTAGCAAGGCTGATCTCGTCATCTTGAACGGCACAGCTACCGTCTATGAGATCAAGTCGGAGCGGGATTCGCTTGCGCGACTAGCCAACCAGGTCGATAACTATAAGCGTGTTTTCGCCAAGGTAAATGTAATTGCGAGCAAAGATCATATAGAAGGCATAATAGAAACGGTTCCGAAAGACGTAGGGGTAATGTGCCTTTCTAAGCGCTTCCGGATAACAACAGTGCGCGAAGCAGCAGAGCGCCCTGAGCGAATCTGCCCAGTAACCGTTTTTGAGTCATTGCGTATGGCTGAAAGCAACACAATCTTGCAGACGATGGGCGTGGTGGTACCTGAGGTTCCTAACACTCAACGGCACGCGACTATGCGTGACCTGTTCTCTAGGCTAGACCCGGTAGAGTTGCATATAGAGATGGTTCGCACGCTCAAGCGGACGCGTGATCTTTCATCACTTAGTGACTTTGTCAATCGTTTGCCCAAATCTTTGCAAGCAGCGGCGCTTTCTATATCGGTGCGCCGCTCTGATCACCCGAAGCTGATTGATGCCATTGAGACTCCGCTTCAAACAGCTATGACTTGGAGCTGACCTTCGTATGTATTATCCCTATTTTCGCGGAAAACAATACGAGCTAATTACTATCCGCGAGACGTCAAAGTTGCTTGCCGAAAAGAACTTTGTGCCTGTGATTGAGCCTGTGCGGGAGTCACTTGGCAGCCTTAAGAAAACATTGAGTGCTGTGTGCGAGGCAGGTGGGCGCGCTATAGTTATCGTGAACCCTTATCACGGTGACCACAAAAAAAGACGGGGCGAGCATTACTGGTCTACTCCAAGAATATTTTTGCGAAGTTGACAATATCTCAGCTGGCATTTTATTGCGTAATGATATGAATGCAGATGAAGTAATAGCCTGCTATGACCAACATGCTGATCATCAACCTGTTCTAGTCCACGCGGGCTTCACTGCCCCCAAGGAGCTGGCGGCTGCGCTTAAGAAAAACACGGCGGGCCTCGATAACGTATTTATAGAAGATCATGCAAAAATGCTCTACCGGAAGCACTTCGACCAGGGCAAACGCATTCTCGTACGCGACGGCTTCAAACGGCAACGTAACGCCGATTATCTTCCTGTAGAGGAGTTCTCCGACCTTCATGTCACCTATGATGAACTCCGCATGACGGGATTTGGAGATTTTCTTATCGCTGGCGACGTTTATAGTGAGAGCGGTGGTCCGGCTTACGCCGTCGCGATCCACTTGACTTTCATTGATCCTGACAAAGACGATGTCATGTATGTCTACCACTTTATCTCTGATACTAACGACACTCCAACCGACCCTGCTGGCAAGTTCGCTCAGGCGCTGGAGAAACTGATCGCGAAACTGGATAGTGACAATTCCCACATTCTTGAAACTGAGGCGATAAAGGAGTTTCGCTCCCTCCATGCTAAAGGCCATTTTCCAGGCCTCGGCTACATTAAAAAGCTCTCGATGAAGCATCACATCGAGACACTTGCCGACTATCTTGGTTAAGCCTTATGGTACAACGACTCTGTTGCCCTGAATGTTTTGATGATCGCAGTTTGCGCGATCAGCTCTTCCCGTCGCTAGATCCCAGTTACGGAGCATGTGATTTTTGCGGGACCGCTGATACCCAGCTTGTTGAGCCGGGTAAGCTCGCCAATTATTTCGAGCTTCTAGTTAATGTCTATGAGCCGAGTGAGGACGGTAAGTCGCTGGTCGAATGGATGAAGGATGATTGGCAGCTCTTTAGTCACCAACGTATGGACACCGCCCACGCTAAAGAACTGCTCGGTGAGATTCTCGATGACGGTGAAATCGTCCGAAAAAGCTTTGCACCATCTCCAAGCTATATTAGTGAGGGGCTCGCACAGTGGGATAAGTTGCGCGACGAAATGATGTATGCCAACCGCTGGTTCCTTGATGTCGCCATTGATTTAGACCGCCTCGAACAGTTGTTTGGCATGTTGTTGGCGTCGCAATTACCTCGGCAATGGTATCGCGCGCGCATCCTTGCCGAGGACCAGGTCTTCCCAATTGAGAAGATGGGTGCACCCCCGGAGCGACGCTCATCACATGGTCGGGCTAATCCTGCGGGCATTCCCTATCTTTATCTGGGATCAATTCCTGAAACCGCTGTGGCTGAGATAAGGCCTCATACCGGCGAGCTTGCATGTGTTGCTGATTTCACAATTCCCGATATTAAGGTTGTGGACTTGCGCAATCCGCGCAAACTCGTTTCTCCCTTCATACTCTCCGAGTCGAGCGAGATTAGTCAGTTACGCGCCGATTTGCCGTTCCTCGAACGTTTAGGTGAGGAGTTGACTCGACCTGTTCAGCCGTCAGGGGCCGCGATCGACTATATTCCGAGCCAGTATCTTTGTGAGTTCATTAAGAAAATCGGTTTCGACGGCGTGCTCTATCGTAGTTCAGTCAGCGACGGTATCAATCTCGCACTGTTTAACCCCGAAAAGGCTGTCGGCGGCAAAGTGGAGCTCTACAGCGTGTCCAAAGTTTCGGTCAAAGTATCCCGCCCTTTAGAATAAACAGACTTTTACAGATACTGTTTGTGTGAACCCAGAACCAGATTCAATTCGATAGATCTCTTTGAGCTAGGCCTCATTTGGTTTTTTTTGTCAGTATCATGGCAACTACGATACTCAACGAACGGCAAATTAAGGTGCTGAACCGTTTGTTGGATACCGCAGTCGAAGAATTTGCACAGGGTATTAATGCCCGCAAGTACCAATCGTTGGCTGAGGTGAGCAAGGCCACCGCCACGCGGGATTTGGCAGAACTGGTGGAGAAAGGCTGCCTTTCCAAGCTTCCCGGCGGTGGGCGCAGCACGCGTTACTCCGTGGAGGTGGGTTAGGGCTGCTTGTTGAGAACGATAGGTTTCAAGGCGTTAGTCAGAAACCCTATCGCAGTTATCTTGATACAGCGGCGCATCGGTGCCCAGCGCTAGGCGCTCGGTGGCGCTGTTGTAGTAGAAGTGGCCATGCTCAACGTTGGCAAGGTGATAATCCCCGCATACGCCATAGCCCTTGTTGACGCGCTTTAAATGCGAGAGGTCGGCCTGCGTTTGGCTGCCGAGGCGTTCCGATATGCTTGCGGCGATATGAGCATCACGCTGGGCCTCGGAGTAGGCTTGGCCGCCGAATATCAGGCCCGCAACGATGAAAATGGCGACGACGGGAATCCATAGGTTATGCATAGCGTGCCCAGTGAGTAGGTGTGGTGTGCATGATGCCAGTAGGCAAAGTAGTTAGCAGGATAATAACGGGTTGCTGGTTTAGCTGCACTGATGAGTGTGGGCTGCGTGCGTTGCTGTTGAACGCCACTCGCATATTGAATAAGCTGCCTGCCGCTAAAAAGCCCTATTCAATCCTCTGCATCATCCCGAATCGAGATAAAGAGGGCGTTTACCTAGCGCCCACGGTTCCGGGGTTACTTTATGGATGAACGCAAATGACGCTTGAGCATTTGGTGGCGAACTATGGCAGCTTCGGGCTGTTCGTGGGGGCGAGCTTGGAGGGCGAAGCCAGTGCGATGCTGGGCGGCATCCTGTCTCATCAGCACCTGATCGAGTTTTGGCCCGCTATCATCGCGCTCGCGCTGGGCTCTTTCCTGGCGGATCAAGTGTTCTTCCTGCTCGGGCACGGGTGGCGCAATAGCGCTATCGTTCGTTCGGTGCAGGGTAGTGCGGCAGGTGGGCGTGTACTGACAACGTTCAACGCCCACCCGAACGTTTTCGCGTTCTCCTTACGCTTCCTTTATGGGCTACGCATGGCCGGTGCGGTGACCATCGGCACGACCGATTATCCTTGGCCACGCTTTATCCTGCTCAATGCTCTTTCGGCGTTGATCTGGGCGCTGGCCTGGGTCACGCTCGGTTATCTGTTTGGTCAGGCCCTTGCGCCACTGTTCGAGCGGCTGAGTGGCTATTCCCATTTTATATGGGCTGGGATTGCCGCTGCCCTTTGCATCGCGGCAGTGGCCGTGATGGCTTCCAGGCGGAGACGAGCTCAGCGCTTGACGACGCGCGATTGAGCTTGATGCCTCCGCCAGAAAGCGGCACTAACCTAGCGTTTTCGCCTCTCTTTTTCGGTAACTGCCATGAAAATCGACCTCTACCAAGTAGATGCTTTCGCCTCAAAACCCTTTGAGGGCAACCCAGCCGCCGTGTGCCCGCTGGAGGCGTGGTTGGATGATGCGCTGCTGCAGGCCATTGCAGCGGAGAATAACCTTTCCGAAACCGCGTTTTTCGTACCCACGGAAGCGGGCTATCACCTGCGCTGGTTTACGCCTTCGGTGGAGGTGGATCTGTGCGGCCATGCCACCTTAGCGGCGGCGTGGGTGGTGTTTCATGCCTTGGGCGTGGTGGCCGAGGCGGTGGCCTTTGAAACCAGAAGCGGTGTACTAACCGTTCGCCGCGAGGGCGATGCGCTGGTGATGGACTTCCCCGCGAAAACGCTCGCACCGCTAGACATGCACGCGGAAGTCGCCGCTGCCCTGGGCGGTATCGAAATCGAAGAGCTGCTGATCTCGGATGACATTGTGGTGGTCGTCGAGGAGGCGAGTGTGATTGAACGCCTCGTGCCGGATATGCAGCGGCTTAAACAGCTGCCAGGGCGAGGTGTGGCTGTTACTGCGAGAGGCGATGATGTGGATGTTGTCTCTCGCTGGTTTGGCCCCAAGGTCGGCGTGGAAGAAGACCCGGTGACTGGCTCGGCGCATACGTCGCTCGCACCTTACTGGGCCGCGCGTTTGAGTAAGCAAGCACTCACTGCCCGCCAGGGTGGCGCTCGCCAAGGCGCGCTGAATTGCGTTGTAGAAGGCGAGCGCGTGATGATTAAAGGCCGCGTTGCGCCTTATCTAATGGGGCAAATCACGCTGCCTGAAAATGCTTCCTTAAGGTAGTACCCCTCACTCCATAGCGCGCTCCCTCGAAGGCCACTCTTCGAAGAGACACAGTGAGGGTAGGTCATGAAGGGAGCGAAACGACACTGCCCTTGGCATAAAAGAGTCCGCCCGCCCCAGCCACCGTGTGCTTTACTATCTGCAATGCTGATTCACGGAGGAAATACCCATGGCTATTGGCGGCTTGATTGGATTACTGGACGACATTGCCGCGCTGGCGAAGCTATCCGCTGCATCACTGGACGATGTAAGCGCCGCGGCTGGTCGTGCGACGGTGAAAGCGGCAGGGGTGGTGGTGGATGATGCGGCGGTGACGCCGCAATATTTGCACGGGGTAGTGGCAGAGCGTGAGCTGGCGATTGTGAAGCAGATCGCGCTGGGCTCTATCCGCAACAAGCTGATTTTTATCCTACCAGCGGCGCTGCTGCTGAATCATTTTCTGCCCGGGCTACTGCCGATCATCCTGATGATAGGCGGCACCTACTTGGCCTTTGAGGGCGCGGAGAAAGTCTGGCACAAGCTTTCCGGCAAGCATGACGACGACAAGCCAGCGGTAGAACAAGGGCCGGAAGCTGAGAAAAAGATCGTGAGTGGTGCCATCCGCACCGACCTGATTCTCTCTGCTGAAATTATGGTGATTGCGCTGGCGACGGTGTCTCATCAAGGATTCTGGTCACAGCTAGCCAGCTTGGTGGTGGTTGCGTTTGTGATCACTGTTTTGGTGTATGGCGTGGTGGCGCTGCTGGTCAGGATGGACGATGTTGGCCTACAGCTTGCCCAGCGGGATCACTCAGGCGTACAAGCCCTGGGCCGTGGCTTGGTCACGGCCATGCCCAAAGTGCTCGCGACCATCTCAGTAGTGGGCACCATCGCCATGCTGTGGGTGGGCGGGCATATCTTGATGGTGAATCTGGGGGCAGAGGGAACGGGCTGGTTCAACGCGCCCTACGAGTGGGTGCATCACATCGAGCATGCCATTCATGAGTCCACCGGTGCCTTTGGTAGCACGCTGGGCTGGAGCTTCAAAACGCTGTGCTCGGCGGTGATTGGCTTTTTGGTGGGCTCGGTGGTGGTGGGGGTGTTGCGCTTCGTTCCTGCCAAGCGGGCGCATTCTAAATAGCGGCGCGGTACCATACCCGCTTACTAACGCCAGCCCCAAGAGGCTGGCGTTTCACTACCTGCTGAGGCTTTTGCTATGACACGCGTCGCTATCTTCGTGGATACCCAGAACGTCTATTACACCGTGCGCGAGGCCTACGGCAAACATTTCGATTACCGCCGTTTCTGGGCCAAGGCAACGGTCAACCGGGAGGTGGTGGCCGCCCGCTGCTATGCCATCGATAAGGGCGACGCCAAGCAGCGTGAGTTCCAGAATATCCTCCGCTCGATTGGTTTCGAGGTCCGGCTCAAGCCCTTCATCCAGCGTGCGGATGGCTCCGCCAAAGGCGACTGGGACGTGGGCATCACCCTCGATGCCATCGAATACGCCGAGAAAGCCGATGTAGTAGTGCTGGTCTCCGGCGATGGCGACTTCGATCTGTTAGCCCAGAAAATTCGCGAGGTGCACGGTAAACGTGTCGAGGTCTACGGTGTGCCCCAGCTCACCGCTGCCTCGCTCATCAATGCCGCGAGCGAGTTCATCCCCATCGAGGGTGACTTGTTGCGCCATCACACCTCTTCGATGCCTTCTACCAAAAAGACGCGGTAATCGGCACCCAGGAAGCGGTGCTTGCGGGCTTCTTGGTAGGCGGGGCTTTGGTACCAAGCGCGGGCGGCGGCCATGTCGGGGAAGCGCAGAATCACAGCGCCTTCCATCGCGCTGCCTTCCAGCACTTCAAAATCGCCGTAAAACGCCAGCGGTTGCGGGTCGTGGCCTTCGCGGGCGGCTTTGGCTTTTTCGCTGTAGCGCTGCATCTCTTCGCTGTCGTGGGTGTGTTCACGGGTCAGAACGATATAAGCGGGCATTCCTTTCTCCTAGATAAGATGACAAGACGCTCCAGCATACCATTGCCGACGGGCGCTGCCTTATGAATCAGGGCGAGTGGGGCCGTTGGTGGGGGGTGTACGCGTCCGCTTCGATAACGGCGTCGTCCTCTACCGCGCGTTCGAGCTGGCGGTGTTCTAGGGCAGCGAGTGCGATGCGGTAGCAGTCGTCGATGTGGCTGTTACCCATGTATTTCATGGCGGTAAAGCTGATGCCGCCTGCCACGGCACTGCCGATCAGCGGTACGAACTTGGATGCGCCTTTTGCCGCCACCCGAACGCCCATTTTGCTGAGTAGCGAGACGATGAGGTTCTGGGTGATGTATTTGCCCGCCATCTTGCTGCCGGTGTTGGAGATAGCGGTCATGACGAACAGCTTGCTCTCGGTATCCAGGCCATCGATTTGCTCCGGTGTCAGGCCAAACTGGCTATTAATTTTGGGGATGATGCGCATCAGAATCGCCACGTCCGAGCCGATATCCAGCCCCGGTACGGGGATGATGGCGGTGCCCGCTGAGAGTCCGGCACTTTTGGTGACCATCGCTTGGCATGTCTTTTTGATGGCCTCGAGTTCTTCCTTCGTTTCGATCATGGGCAGTTCCTTTGGGGGGGTGGCCGCGCGTCATTTGAGCAAAGATTGGCGGTCGCCACAGCGGGTGTCACTGCAGCTGGGCTGGTGCTCATACAGCGTTTGGATGATTTGGCAGTCGGCGGCTTTGCCGCTCCGGCACTGATGAACCACTTGGCGCAGCTCGTCGGCTAGCGCCTGAAGCTTGGCAATGCGCGCCTCCAGGTGCGCGAGATGGCGGCTAGCAATGTCATCGGCGGCGCTGCAGTCGGTGTCGGGGTGGTCTGAGAGCGCTAACAGCTCCTGAATGCTGTGCAGGTCTAGCCCCAGGTTGCGGCCATGGCGAATGAAGCTGATGCGCTCAAGCGCCGCTTGGTCGTAGTGTCGGTAGCCCTGTTCACCGCGTTGTGGGGGCGGCAGCAGGCCGAGTTTCTCGTAGTGGCGAATGCTCTCCGGTGAACAGCCGGTGCGGGCGGCCACTTCGCCAATGCGGTAGACGTGTGTCATGGCTTGACCCTGTAACGATGACAGGGTTTAGGCTAGTCCTCATTCCCACCGTGAACAAGTAGGTGATGAGATGACGCTGATAACCGAGCTGCTGCAAATTGCGCTGACGGCAGCCCCGTGGCTGCTGCTGGGGCTGGTGATTGCCGGGCTGATTAAGGCGTGGTTGCCAGAGCGCCTACTGCAGCGCTGGATGGGCGGGCGCGGCCTGGGCAGTATTGTACGGGCGGCAGTGATTGGGATGCCGCTGCCGCTGTGCTCCTGCGGGGCGATTCCCACCGCGATTGCGCTGCATCGGGGCGGTGCGGGGCGCGGGCCTACCACGTCGTTTTTAATCAGCACCCCTGGCGTGGGCGTGGACTCGATTCTGCTCACCAGCGTGCTGCTTGGGCCGCTGATGGCGGTGTTACGTGTTGGCGGCGCGTTGGTAACGGCCATTGTGACGGGCCTGCTGGTCGGCTTTACCCGCGAAGCAGAGGCCGTTGCGCCTGCAGCCACTGCTGGCTGCTGCTCGTCGCATGGCTGCCACGATCACCACGCCGACACCGGCGAACCTAGCGGCCTCCGTACGGGGCTGCGCTATGCGTTTAGCGATCTGTTGGATGATATCAGCGCGTGGATGTTTGCCGGGCTGCTGCTTGCCGGTGTGCTGGTCACTCTGGTACCGCCGGATACGCTAGCACAGTTTTCGGGCGGTATTTTGGCTCTGATACTGATGGCAGTGGTGGGTATTCCGCTTTATATCTGTGCGGCGGCAGCTACGCCAGTAGCGGCCGGGCTACTGTTAGCGGGTATCTCGCCTGGGATGGCGCTAGTGTTTTTGCTGGCGGGGCCGATTACCAGCCTAGCAACGCTGGCCATTTTGCGCCGCGAGTTGGGTAATACCGCGTTGACGGTCTACCTTGTCTGCGTGCTCACCGTGACCGTGCTAGTCGGCTGGCTGTTCGATGCGGCCGTTGCCTTGGCCGGTTGGAACCCTGTGGAGCAGGCCAGTCAAGTGCAAGAGCTGCTGCCCCACTGGTTGGAGTGGTTAGCGTTGGTGGTGCTGGCGCTGGTGGCTATTAGGCCGGTGCGCCGCCGCGTGATGGGGTTTTATTAACCCGGCATCTAAATAGCTATGCGATAATGCCGGCATGAACAGAGAAGATGCTCGCACACTCCATCCCACCGCTCAGGAAGAAGGAAGAAAAGCGAAAACTTGCGGTTCGCCTTTCCAAGCGTGGGATGAAGAACAAACACTAGCCCGCCTACGTTGAGCCAGGAGGCGAAGGTCGCCCACTGTATTTGGTAGCTGTTGGAGTAGGTGTAGTCGCTGAGCGTTCCGCCAAGCAACGACCTCCTATGTTGCCTACCCAGTGTAGGTCAGGGGCCGAGTTTTACCCAAAGCGAAGCAAGCGGCGCTTAGCGTTCTCACGGGCCGTGGGCATACTGCGCGGGGAGCCGCTCGGCTAAAAAATCCATGAACAGCCGTGTACGCTGAGACAGGGTGGCTTGCCGGTAGTAAACCGCGTTGATCGGCTGCGTGACGAGCTCGGTGTGGTTGGGCAGTACCTCTATCAAGGTGCGGTTTTGCCGGGGCGCGCGGGTCATGAAGTCAGCCAAACACACGATCCCTTCACCTTTGAGTGCGAGCTCCAGTAGCGTGCTGCCGCTGGAGGCAGCGAGGGTGGGCGTGATATGTAAGCGCTTACCATCGGCGCAGGTCAGCGGCCAGTGGTTCAAGTGGTCGAGCTGGCTAAAACCGAGCAGGCTATGGCGGCAAAGCTCCTCTACCTGCTGCGGCGTGCCGTGGCGGGCTAAATAGGCGGGGCTGGCCAGCACCCGCAGGGCGCTATGGCCAAGGGGCGGGCGTGAAGGGAAGAGTCCTCCAATGCGCCAATGCGAATGGCTAGATCGACCCGCTGCTCCAGCAAATCCACAAAGCGGTCATGGGTATCCAGCTCTAGGGTAATGCCAGGGTAGCGGGCGCGAAATTCACCAATCACCGGGACAATCACATACTGCATAAAGCTTGGCGCGGCGTTGACCCGCAGCCGGCCTTTGGGCTGGTCGTGGCGGTCGAGCAGGGCCTCTTCGGCCTCTTCCACGGCGGCTAGGATGCGTCGGCAGTGGGCGAGAAAGGTTTCCCCTTCTTCGGTCAGTTCCAAACGGCGGGTCGTGCGGCGCAGCAGCGTCGTGCCGAGCTTCTGCTCCAGGCGGTTTAGCGCGCGGCTGACGCCTGACACGGTAATGCCCAACCGTTCGGCAGCGGCGGTAATCGAGCCGCAATCCACCACGGTGATAAACGCTTGCTGCTCTTCCAGAGTGCTTTTCATTGTTGGTTTGGGGTGCCTCGATAAAAGGTTGATTGTTGATTTTAGCGCAAAAGTCTCTTGCTAGATGTTTGGTTTTTCTTTGTTGCTCTGCACTACACAATGCTTGCCAATTAATGCCCTGCTTACTTCTTTTAAGCGGGGTGGTCACGATACTCGGTGAGGTTGAAGCAATGAAGATACTGTTAATCAATGGTGGTAAAGCGTTTGCCCACTCTGGTGGTGAACTCAACAATACCCTGCATGCCGTGGCGGTGGATACGCTGAAAGAGCTAGGCCATGAAGTGCGCGAAACGGTCATCGAGCAGGGCTATGAGGTTGCCACCGAAGTGCAAAACTTCCTCTGGGCGGACAGCATTGTGTATCAAATGCCCGGCTGGTGGATGGGCACCCCCTGGACAGTAAAGCGCTACATTGATGAAGTATTCACTGAAGGCCATGGCTCTCTGTACGCCAGCGATGGCCGCTCTCGCCAAGACCCGAGCAAGCAGTATGGCAGCGGTGGCTTACTGCAAGGCCGCCATTACATGCTGTCGCTGACCTGGAACGCGCCGATTGAAGCGTTCGACGAGCCGGATAACTTCTTTGAAGGCCGTGGGGTGGATGGCGTTTACTTCCCGTTCCACAAATCTCAGGAGTTTATTGGCCTTGCGGCTCAGCCGACCTTTATCGCCAACGATGTGATCAAGGCGCCGGACGTAGAGCGCGACAAAGCCGCTTACCGCGCCCACCTGCGCCGCGTGTTCGGCTAATTCTCGACGCCGCCCCTTCGAGACCGGGTAGCCGCTTTATTTAGCGGTTTCAGCCCACCCGGTATTCGGTCTTTTCGGTACGCAGCCTTCTCGGTACTCGGCGTACCGGAATTTTCGCGACACGCCCGATGTGCCCAAGCTGCGCTACCGGCTTAGCCGGTAGCGCAGCTTGGGCAGCCGGTGGGCGACCGGCGGTAGGCGGGTCGCCATAATAAGCGCCGATACAGCGGCATAGGCCGCCCACTCGCTAAGATCCGCACGCACTACCCAGAAGAAGTGGAGCAGCACTAAGCCTAATATGACATAGGCAAACTTGTGCAGCGGCTTCCAGCGCTTACCCAGGCGTCTCATCGACCACCGGTTGGAGGTGGCGCCCAGCACGATAAGGCCAATGAGCGCTATCATGCCTACAACAATATAGGGGCGTTTCACCAGCTCGCTGCCCAGCAGTGCCCAGTTAAGTCCTAAAATAAAGAGAGCGTAGCTAAGCAAGTGCAACGTGGCATAGGCAAGCGTCCATAGCCCCAACTGTCGGCGGATTAGCGTAAATCCTTTCCAACGGGTGAGCTTGGTGAGCGGGGTTAAGCTCAAGGTGAGCAGGAGCAGCCAGAGCGCGCCGATGCCTAGGTTCAACAGCAAGTAACGGCCGGGTTCGGGGCCTGCTGCATGGTTGGCGACCTGCCAGCCCCAAAACAGCAGTGGCGCCAGCGCCGCAAAAAAAACGCCCAACCGCCAAGCCAGCCAAATCCGTGGTGATGCCATTAGTAGTTCGCCTTTAAATCCAACCCCGCGTACAGCTCGGCAACCTCATCGGCGTAGCCGTTAAACATAAGCGTATCGATGGTGTTAGGGCTAAACAGGCTGTTGGGCAGGCGCCTTTCCGTGGCTTGGCTCCAGCGCGGATGGTCAACCTCGGGATTAACGTTGGCATAGAAGCCGTACTCATTGGGCGCGATGAGTTGCCAGGAGTTCACCGGCTGCTCTTCCACCAGTGTAATACGCACAATCGACTTAATGCTCTTAAAGCCATACTTCCATGGCACCACCAAACGCAAAGGCGCTCCGTTTTGGTTCGGCAATTCGCGGCCATACATGCCCATGGCCAGCAGCGTTAGCGGGTGCATTGCTTCGTCGAGCCTTAGGCCTTCGACATAGGGCCAATCAATCAGCGAGAAAGACGAGCGCTGCCCCGGCATCTGCTCAGGATCTACCAACGTTTCAAAGCGCACGTATTTGGCTTTGCTGGTGGGTTCGGCGCGCTGAATAATGTCGGCCAGAGGAATGCCCAGCCAAGGGATCACCATGGACCACGCCTCTACGCAGCGCAGCCGATAGATACGCTCCTCAAATTGCGATGGCTTCGCAATATCCTCGAGAGCAAACCGCCCGCCATTGTTGACTTCACCATCAATAACGACGCTCCAGGGTTCTGTCCGTAGGCTCCCGGCGCGGCGGGCAGGGTCCGTCTTTCCGGTGCCGAACTCGTAGAAGTTGTTGTAGTTACTGGCGTCATCATAAGGGGCGATCTTATCTTTATCGGGGTCGTCCGGCGTAATGGCCCGCCACTCTGTCCCACTAATTTTCTCTTTTAGCCAAGCGGGTGAGTCTCCTTGCGGAACATCGGAGTAATCGGCATTGGCGTGCGTGGGGTTGGAGAGGGCAAGGCCTGCCCCCAGGCCGACGACTCCCCCCATAAAGCGTCGGCGTGACAGGTAGATAGACTCCGGGGTGACATCCGCTTCAGTAAGATCGCTTGGTTTTGCAATGTTTATCAACATGGGAAGCCTCCGGGTGAAAAATCTATTAGGTAGACGCAGTGTGACCCTCTTTAAGACGTCTCAGGGAGTACTAAGTTCGTCAAAACTTATGCAAGCGTACAATATTTATGGCATATGAAAAGGTGGCAACACCATAGCGCCTACCCTGTTCGGTAAGCTTCCGTGCCACTCTTGCTTGCCGGATAGGGTAACGTGGTCTGTACTTTGACCAACCATCGACACGGATAGCCCACTGATTTAAATGGGCGGGCGGCACAAGCCGTTGGTTGATGGCGGGTATTGGCTCACTTTTACTGAATAAGGCAAGTATGAAAAATTACAGCTCGTGGCCCGTTTGGGGTGTGCTGGTCGTCACGCTACTGTTCTCTAGCGTTGGCATGGCGCAAACGCAAGGCGATGAGAGCGAGAACCCGCGTTGGTTCACCATGGATGCGATCAACACAGGGTTGGGTGAAGTTCCCGAAGAGGCGAAGCGTATGTCGCCACGGGAAACGATCCGCAGCTTTTTAAACTTCACCGAAGAGGAAAATTACGCCGATGCGGCGCATTTGTTGAACCTAGCAGACGTTGATCCTAGCGAGCAGTCAACGCGGGGAGCCGAGCTGGCCAAACAGCTGGCGGAAGTGCTAAGGCGCGGCGAGTGGCTGAACGCTTCTAATTTGCCTGGCCGCCAAGACGCTGCTATTGAGGATCCGTCTGGCCAAAACCCTTTGGCTGGCGAGCCACGGCGCAACATTGAACTGGCTGCGTTGCAGGTAGAAGGCCAAGCCTATGATGTGCGCTTAGGCCGCTACCGTGTTGGCGAGGAAGACCCCGTATGGTTGATTATGCCGGAAAGCGTGTCGTCGATTCCCGCACTGTATGAGGAGTATGGCCCCTCCATGCTGGAAAGCTATATTCCCGAACGCTTCAAAGCGTCGTTTGGCGTGCTGAAAATCTGGGAGTGGCTGGCGATCCCTATTTTTCTGATCACGATTGGCTTAGTGGGAGTGGCAACGTATTACCTTGTCAGTTTGGTCGCGCGCATTCTGCCCTCCGGGCTCTCGACCATTTTTGCTGATCAAATTGGCGTGCCCGTCGCGTTCATTGTGGTGTCATTGTTCACCCAGATGCTGCTGGATTACGTGGTGTCGTTTTCAGCGGTAGCGACCACGACGTTTAGGGTGCTACTGATCGCGATCATGGCCTGGGGGGCAGGCACTATTGCGCTGCGGTTGGTCGATACCATCATGCTGCGCATGACCCGCCGCTTGGTGGGGGAAATCGACGATACCAAACCCAAAGACAAACGCCGGCTGCTGACCTCACTCTACGCCCTGCGCCGGGTGATTATTTTAATCACCGTGGTGGCGGTTTCGGTGTATGTGCTGGGGCAAATCCAGCTGTTCGAATCGTTGGGCCTGTCCATTCTGGCCTCGGCCAGTGTGTTGGCCGTGCTGGTCGGTATCGCGGGGCAGACGGTGCTGGGCAATATTCTGTCGTCGTTCCAACTCTCACTGGCCAAGCCCATCCGCATTGGCGATTTGGTGATCTTCGAAGGGCAGTGGTGCTATGTGGAAGGGATTTTCTACACCTTCATTCGGCTGCGTTCTTGGGATGAGCGGCGGTTGATCGTGCCGGTCACGTACTTTACGTCCAAACCGTTTGAAAACCTCTCGGTGAAAAGCACCAAAATGTACCGCTTCATGGAGCTAACCCTGCACCTCAGCGCGGATATCTCTCAGGTGCGTGAGAAGTTTTTAGAATTCGCTAAGGAAGAAGAGTGCGTGATTGAGCACCATAAGCTGCTCTGCTACGTCACAGGCCAAACTTCCTACGCACAAACGGTCACCTGCTACTTAATGACCTCGGACCCGCTAGCGGGCTGGACCGCTGAGATGAACGTGCGTGAGAAGCTGATGGCCTATATCCGCGACGAACACCCCGAGTGGTGGCCCCGCGACGTGGTGGTGATTAGCCATCATGATATTGCGCGTGGGGAGCATGCTAGACAATCAAGCGGCCAACAGAAAGGTGCGACGGGACAAACCGGTGAGTCAAACGACTCAAGTGACGCACCGGACGGCGGTGCTGAGTAAGTTCGCCAGAAAGGGCAGCGGCCATGCCGCTGCCCTTTTTACTAAGATGATTCAGCCGCCAGCTGCGCTTCGGCAAGCCGTTTCGCGCCAGCAAAGTCTGCTTTTCCTGACCCTAGACGAGGTATCTCTTCCACGGTGAGCCAGTCGCTGGGAATCATTAACGCGGGCGTACCGTGGCTGCGCAGGGCGGTTTTGAGCGTTTGGGCGTCCAGCGCTGCTTCGCTCAGTAGGACGATGCGCTCGCCTTTGTTTGCATCGGGCAGGCTGACGGCCATCAGCGGTATGTTGGGGTCGTCGACGACCGCTCTGACCGCGGCTTCGACGGCGCTGAGGCTGACCATTTCGCCGCCGATTTTGGCAAAACGGGCGTAGCGGTCGATCAGTGTTAAAAATCCATCTTCATCGATAAACCCTTTATCGCCGGTAACGTACCAGCGCTGGCCGTCGAAGCTTTTGAGGACCTGTTCGGTGCGCTGGGGGTCGTTGAGATAGCCCTGCATCACCTGCGGCCCGCTAATCACAATCATGCCTGGCTCGTTGGTGGGTAGCTCCTCGAAGCTTTCTGGATCGACGACCTTAATGCTGGTGCCGGGGAGCGGCATACCCACGGTGCCGGGCTTATTGCCTTTTTGAACCTGCTGGTAGTGAACGCCGACGGCGTCGGGTAGGTTAACGGCCGCTACGGGGGCGGTTTCTGTCGCGCCGTAACCTTCATAAATCGCCTTACCGAATTTTTGCGCAAACCCTTCACGTACGCTGTCATCCAGTTTCTCGGCACCGGCCACCACAACACGTAGGCTTGCCAACATGGCGGGCTGTACCTTTGGGCTGCGGTTGAACAGGCGCAGCATGCTGGAGGTGCCGAACATAATGGTGGCTTTATGCTTGGCCACCGCGTTGGCGACGCCTGGGGCATCGGTGGGGTCGGCGTGACTGGCCATCGGCAGCCCTTCGATCAATGGCAGTAGCTGGGTGACGGTAAAACCGAACGCGTGAAAGAGCGGCAGCGAGGCCATGACCACATCGTCGTGCTGGGTATTGAGCACGTCGGAGGTCTGCTTGATATTCGCCATCAGGTTGCGGTGGCTCAGCATCACACCCTTAGGCTGCCCTTCGCTGCCGCTGGAGAACAGAATGGCCGCCGTGGCGTCCGCATTCCGTCCATAGCAGAACAGCGCTTGTAACAACCAAGCGGGCAGCAGGCGCACGGCAAGAAACGTACTGACGCGCTCAAACCGGGAGATCCCCGCCTGTAGATCTTCCAAATAGATCACCTGCTTACCTTCCAGCAGCGATTCTACTGCCAGCCCCCGCTGGCTCAGCTTTTCCACAAAGCGGCGCGCGGTGACGACGGTGCGAATATCGGCTTGCTGCAGCGCAGAGGCAAGGGACGCTTGGCTGGCGGTGTAGTTCAAGTTCACCAGCGTTTTACCCGCGAGCAGCGTGGCCATATTGGCCAGTACCCCAGCAGTGCTGGTAGGCAGCAAAAGGCCAAGCGTCGCTTCGTTGAGGCTACGGTGGCGAAAGCGCTTGGCGAGCAGCAGGCTAGCGGTGAGCGCTTGGCCTGCGTTGAGTGGGCGACCCAAGGCGTCGGCCAACGCTGGGGCGCTTGGGCTGCGTTTGACACTGTTGATCCAGGCCTCAGACAGCGAAGGCAGCTCCTCCATGGCGTGTTGCCACGAGTGGGTCGCCTGCTCGAAGATACGCCGTTTGAGTACGTCGGCGGGGGTGTCTTTGGGCAGCGGTTTACCAAAGGCGACTACCACAGAGCGGTGCAGCGGCGCATTGCGTAGCTCTTTGAGTTTACTAGACGAGCGGGAGAATTGGCTGCCCCACAGGCCACGCAGGTAAAACGGCACGATGCGCACGTCTGGGTGGGCGTGTTTGCAGGCGCGCTCGTAGCCTCGGCGCAGCTCGCCCAACTGGCCGTTGCGGCTAATCGCTCCTTCGGGAAACAGGCAAACCACTTCCCCTGCGTTGAGCTGCTCGGCCACGGCGGCCAGCGCGTTCTCGGCCCCTGCGCCGCGCTCAATGGGAATGCAGCCCAGCGCTTTAAAGAACCAGCGTAGGTACCAGCGCTGGTAGATGTTTTTCAGCATCACAAAGCGCACCGGGCGCGGGCTAGCAATTTGCACCATCGCCCAGTCTACCCAACTAATGTGGTTGCCCAGCAGCAGCACGCCGCCTTGGGCGGGCAGGTTTTCCAGCCCGTGAACGTCTACGCGGTAACGGCGGGTAATCAGGAAGCTGAGAATAAAGCGCACTAAGCTCTGGGGCAGTTTGAAAATGGTGTAGCCGCCGCCCACCATCGCCACGCTGGCGACCAACAGCAGCAGGTAGTGGCTATCGACCCCCGCTAGTGTGAACAGCGCAGTGAGCACCAAAAAGCCCAGCATCGAAAGGTTTTGGATCCAGTTATTGGCGGCCAGCACGGTGCCTAGCTCGTGATCCGCCGCATGAAACTGGATCAACGCGTTGAGCGGCACGATAAATAGCCCGCCCATCATGCCGATGAACACAAAGTTGAGCGCTTGGCTGGTGGGCGTGGTGAGGAGAGGAAGGCACCAAAGTCCGACGGCGACCCCGACAGCACCCAGCGGAATTAACCCGGTTTCAATACGGTTGCGGGAGAGCTTGCTGGCTAACAGCGAGCCGAGAGCAATGCCGATACCGCTGGCGGCGAGAATGGCTTGCAGCACCAGCGTGTTCCCAATGCTGAGCGCCTCTTTGGCATAGGCGGGAAAAGCGGCTAGCAGCACTTGCCCCACCGACCAGAACGTCGCCAACCCAATGATGGAGAGCCGCAACACCGGCTGGCGGGCAAGAATACTCAGATTGTTTTTTAGCGCAGTGCCGCTGCGGTAGCGTGCCCACGTTAGCGGGGTAGCCGCAGGCTGTGCTTCATCCAGTTTGAGCCGATAGAGGGCGACGACCTGAAGGCCACTGTTAAGCACCAGTAGCCAGCCCAGCGGGGCGATATGGCGCAGCAGGTCGCTGGGCGTGCTGGCGCTGGGGGTGACCCAGTGTTCAAACAGGGCGGTAAACGCCACCGTGCCGGCCAGGATCGCACCAATGGTAACCGCCTGCACTAGCCCGTTGGCTTCGGCTAGCCTCGGTTTACCAAACAGCCCTTTCACTAGGCCGTACTTGGCGGGTGAGTAGAATGCAGACTGAATAGCCAGCAGCAGCGTCATCGCAAAAGCGAGCCAGAACCAGCCCTGGTAGTAGGCGGCGGTAATGCCCAGCGACACCGCCACCGCCGCCCAGGCGGAGAGCCTTAGCACACGTACTTTGGGCGTGCTGTCGGCAATATGGCCTGCTGGACTGAAGAGGAGAATAAACGGCAGCAGAATTAGCCCATTCACCAGAGCGGTAAGCACGACCTGGGTCGCGCCATCGTAGCTTTTGAAAATCGTATTCTGAATGACGATTTTGTGCCCGAGATCTACAAAGGCATTGAGAAAGATGGCCATCAAGTAGGGCCAAGCGCCCGCGATGCGCAGCAAAGGTTGCATGGTATGTTGCCTTAGTCGCCGAAAGTTAACGCACTGTCGGCAAACGGGGTGAGTGTTGCAACGCTCACCGTTCAAGTTGAGTTATATGGGCTTTCCGGTATCGTTAATGTTTAGATGCCTGATGCCCATCGATGATGTGTCAGCATATTGCCCGTCTATTCACACCAGAAAAAGCCGTCACGAGAAACTTCCGATGAATCGTACCCCTTTTCAGGCCCTGGCCTGCCCGTTAGACGGCGAACCGCTCCAGTTGGAAGGTGGCACGTGGCGGTGTGCCTCAAACCATAGTTTCGATGTGGCGAAACAGGGCTATATCAATCTGCTACCAGTGCAGCAGAAACGCTCCACCGACCCTGGTGATAGCAAAGCCATGGTGGCCGCACGCCAGCGCTTTTTGGCGGCGGGTGACTATGCGCCTATAGCAAAGGCGCTTAGCCAGGCGGTGATGCGCCACTGTGAGCAGGCAGAAACGTACAGCTGCCTGGATGCAGGCTGTGGCGAGGGTTACTACCTGCGCCAACTGTCCCAATACATGACCGAGTCGCAGGCGCTGTCACTGATGGGGCTGGATATCTCGAAGTGGGCGGTGCAGTCGGCGGCGAAGCAAGACGATAAGCACGCACCGATCAGCCGTTGGGTAGTGGGCAGTAACGCCCAATTGCCGGTGCAGTCAGCAACGCTGGATAGCGTGCTGTGTATGTTTGGCTTTCCAGTACATAGTGAGTTTGCGCGTGTGCTGAAAACGGGCGGGCAGCTGCTGCAAGTAGAAGCGGGGCCGGAGCACCTGCGCGAGCTACGGAAAATTATTTATCCCACCTTAAAACCTGCACGTGAGAAAGCGCCTGATGTACCGGAAGGGTTTGTTCACCGAGCTTCCGAGCAGATTCGCTACGCTATTTCATTAGAAGGGGCAGACGTTATCCGCGATTTGCTGACCATGACGCCGCATTTGTATCGTGCCAGTGCGGAGGGGCGCGAGCGAGCAGCTAACTTGGAGCAGCTAACGCTGACTATTGATGCTCAACTAATCGTATGGGAGAGGATTTAATACCCAAACGCAAAAAGGCCCGCCGAGGCGGGCCTTTCTGTTTGAACCGTTCACCTAATGGGTGAGGGTTCTAGCAAACTTTTCAGTGCTATCTAGAAAGATAGGACTTAGGAGATTTGCTTGATGTTAGAAGCCTGAAGGCCTTTTTTACCCTGGGTAACGTCAAAAGAGACGTTAGCGCCTTCCTGAAGGGTTTTGAAGCCGTCAGACTGAATTTCAGAGAAGTGTGCAAACAGGTCGTCGCCACCGTCAGAAGGAGCGATGAAACCGAAGCCTTTGGTGTCGTTAAACCATTTAACTGTGCCAGTTGCCATTGTGTAAATCCTTTCGCGCTAATGCGCCGTAATAAAATTCCTGGTATTACCCAGATGAAGTAGCGGGTGAAACAAGGAATACAATATCAGGCTGCCGAAAAAGATCGTACACTTCTGAAACCATGCTGCTTGCTAACCAACTGACGCTACAGTGTCATGCTTCTTAGCCTAGGTCAAAGCCTTTCTGCATTTATTTTCATAGGGCAGCGAGTGGTAGGTTCGCTACTTCCAACCCATTTTCCAGGTGCTATCGTCTTTTAGCGCTTGCCATGCCAGCGTTGTTTCCCGGTGGGAGTGAACCGCTTCCAGCACCACGTCCACTACGTTCTCCTCTTCATCACGTAGCAGTTGGGTCACGATAAAGTGTTTTTCTTTATTACGTGGCGTCACCGCGGTCCATTTGCTGTGGTGGAGTTTGTTAGGGTTGATCGTATTCATAGTGGCTCCTGTTAGTGGCGTTGAGGAGAGGCAAGCAATCGGCCCTGTGTAAAGTCGCCATAGGTGCCATGCTAAGCTATTTAGTCGGCGTAATGGAGCTCAAGCAAACGCCACGCTGGTTTGGCAACCCGCGATGATGCAACATGACGTGGTTTTCCATTGATTTATACCAACCTGATTTAAACCAACAGGGCATTCAATGACATATTTATGGAAGCGCTACCTTCAAGCGTCGCTCATTTTGCGCGTCACCATCGCGCTGGTGATGGGTGTTCTGGTGGGTATTGTGGGCGGTGACTGGGTGGCCGTTTGGCTGGCACCGCTGGGCGATTTACTGCTTCGTCTCCTGACTTTCCTCATCGTACCGATTGTTCTGTTTACGCTCATGGTAGGGGTGAATCAGTCTCGGGAAGGAAGCGCAGGGCGCGTTGGCGGCAAAGTGTTTATTTACTATTTGGCCTCTTCTGCATTCGCCATTGTGGTGGGCTTAACCGTGGCAACGCTATTTAGCCCAGGCAGCGGCATGACGCTCAACGACAGCGCGAGCTTCTCGGTACCCGAGAATCCCGGTGTGGTCGATGCGCTGCTCAATATTGTGCCGGGCAATATCGTGGCCGCTTTTGCCGAGCTCAATATGCTGGGCATCATCTTTACCGCGCTGGTGTTCGGGATTGCGCTGTTGAAAATGCGCCAATCTGAGCAGCAGCACGCGCTTGGCGAGCAGCTTTATCAAGTTATTGAAGGGTTAAACGAGGTGACCCTGAAAGTGATGTCGGGGGTGCTGCATTTTGTGCCCATTGGCGTCTTTGCCATTGTTGCTGAAACGGTGAGCCAGCAGGGGATGGAAACGCTTCTCTCGTTGGGTGACATGGTGATGGTGCTGTACATCGCACTCGGCGCACAGCTGTTGATCTACTGCGCGGTGATGCTGCTGTTTGGCGTGAAGTTACGCAGCTTTTTTGGTGAGGCGCGCACGCCGATGGCCACCGCGTTTGCAACCCAAAGCAGCTCCGGCACACTGCCTGTCACGATTAACGCCGCGCAGCGTTTAGGCATCCCGAAAAGCATTTATGGCTTTAGCCTGCCCCTGGGAGCAACGCTCAATATGGACGGTGCCGCCATCCGTATTGCCATTTCAGCGGTGTTTGCCGCCAACGTGATTGGCGCGCCTCTGGATTTGATGAGCATGGTGCAGATCGTGCTGATCGGCACGCTGGTCACGGTAGGCACGGCCGGGGTGCCAGGGGCGGGCATCATCATGATCGCCACCGTGTTTGCCCAAGTAGGCCTGCCCATCGAAACCGTGGCGCTACTCACCGCCATTGATGCCCTGGTAGGTATGGGGGCAACGGCGCTGAATGTCACGGGAGACTTGGTCGGCACGACCGTGATTGCCCGAAGTGAAGGGCATACGCTGGCTGAAGCGCCTGATGAAGAAGGCGGCCACGCGGTGGAGAACGGCTAATCCGTATTCAGACGATAGGGGAGGTCAGCATGGTTTACGATCATGAGTATCGCTACTTAGAACGCGCCGTGGCGCTAGCAGAAGAGGCGCTCAACGCCGGTGATGGACCCTTTGGCAGCGTATTAGTCAGCGCCTAAGCCGTTTCAACCAGAGTTTAACAAACGCCGCCTTGCGCAATGCAAGGCGGCGTTTGTTAAACTAATGACGCAATGAGAGATTACGCAATGAGAGAGGCTAGTGCTTCAATATGACGTAGAAGGCGTGAATGATGCCTGGAATGAAGCCAAAGAGCGTCAGCAGGATGTTGAGCCAAAAGTGTCCTTTGAAACCGACCTCAAAAAACACCCCTAGCGGGGGAAAGATAACCGCAAAAATCATCTTGATCGGGTCAGTCGCGGTAAACGCCATGTAGCCTCCTTTGCTTACACCGTTAGTATAATGTTGCCCAGCCGCCAGTGTAGAACTAATCCCTACACTTGGCTAATTAGTCACTCCATCATACCACTACCATTTTACGTAGCCGTTCCCCGATGAACGTCATAACGTTGAGCGCTCACTGATGATTCATTGGGGTTTTTCATTGGAAAGGATGCCATGACTCGCTATCTCCCTCCTTCATTATTGTTACTCAGCACCGCTTTTTCCGCCCCCGTATGGGCACAAACCGATACAGAAGCCGTACTGCCCACTGTAGAAGTCAGCGCACCGCGCTTGGCGCGTGAGATTTACGCCACGCCTGCTGCGGTCTCGACGATAGAGCAAGACGCCATTGCCCAAGGCCAGCAGCGGGTGCGTTTGGATGAGTCGCTCAACCGGGTGCCGGGCGTTTTCCTGCAGAACCGCGATAATTTTGCCCAGGGGCAGCGTATTTCGATTCGCGGCTTTGGTGCCCGCGCACCGTTTGGGGTGCGTGGCATTACGGTGATGGTGGACGGTATTCCTTACACGCTGCCGGATGGGCAGGCCCAGCTAGATGCGATTGATTTGGATAGCGCTGAGCGCATTGAGGTCATTCGCGGGCCGTCCTCGGTGCTCTACGGCAACGCGGCGGGTGGCGTGATCGACATCACCACCGCCGATGGACGCGACAACCCCGGCACTCGGCTGCGTATGGGCGCCGGTAGCGATGGCTACCAGAAAATGGCGCTGCAAAATGGCGGCGTGCAGGGGGATTGGTCGCACCATATCAGCCTCACTGCGCTGAACGTAGATGGCTACCGGGAGCAGAGTTCCACCGAGAAGTATCTGCTCAATGCCAAGCTGCGCCGTGAGCTGGGCAGCGATCGGGCACTCACCGCCATCATCAACTTGCTGGACAACCCGCGTTCGGAAGACCCCGGCGCGCTCAACGCCCGCGAGGTTGCCGAAGGGCGTGACCAAGCCGCACCGAACTCGCTAGCGCTGGATGCTGGTCAAACCGTCGACCAGCAGTTGATCGGCCTGCAATACGAGGATTTGTCTGCAGGGGAGGGTGAGCTGTACCTGAAAGGCTTTATCGCTCAGAGGGATTTTGAGCAACAGCTACCGTTTGTGGGCAGCAGCCGCCTGGGCTATCAGCGCGATTACATGGGCGCTAGCGCCGAGTATCACCACGAGGTAACGCTAGGCAACCTGCCGCTGAATTACATCGTGGGGGTGGATGCCGTACGCCAGAAAGATGACCGCTTCCGCAACGATGTGAATCCCCAAGGGGCGGTGGGCGAGCCCCTCGCCGATGAAACCCAAACCGCGACCTCCACTGGCGTGTTTGCCCAGGGGGATTTAGCGCTGTCGGAGCTGCTGACGCTGTCGTTGGGCACGCGGTTTGACCGGGTAGATCTCGATGTCGACGACGATTTTGCCGCCGACGGCGACCAGAGTGGCCAGCGCACCTTTAACGAATGGAGCGGCTCTGCCGGGCTGAGCTACCGCTATCGCCCGCAGCACCAAGCGTATATCAATACCGGCACGGCCTTCGAGACGCCGACGTTCTCTGAGTTTGCCAACCCCGCTGGCGGTGGCTTCAACCCCAGCGTAGAGCCGCAAAAAGCCTGGAACCGTGAAGTGGGGCTGCGTGGTTACATCGAGCCGCTGGCGCTGGATTACGATGTCGCGCTCTTCTCCGTCCGCGTGCGCGATGAGCTGGTACCCTACGACGAAGGCGGCCGTACGTTCTACCAGAACGCCGGTGATACCAAGCGTGATGGTGTCGAGCTGGCGCTGGGCTGGCAGTTGGCCGACCAGTGGCGCTTGGACAGCGCGCTCACCTTGGCACGCTACGAGTTCGATGAGTTTGCCACGCCTTCTGAGCGTTTCGATGGCAACCGCATACCTGGGTTGCCGGAGCAAACCTGGGTGAGTCAGCTCACCTGGGAGAGCCTCGACGAGCGTTTTGCCACGCTGGAGACCGAGTATGTGGGCGATTTGGTGGCCGACAACGCCAACCAGACGGCGGTGGATAGCTACTGGTTGGTGAACCTGCGGGTAGGCGACGGCTGGCAGCTGAGCCAACAGACTCGGCTAAGCGCTTATGTGGGCCTGCGAAATCTGCTGGATGAAGAGCACTACTCCAATGTGCGCTTGAACGGCACCTTTGGACGCTTTTACGAACCCGCACCAGGGCGCAGCGTTTATGGTGGTGTCGAGCTGAGTTTTTAACGCTGGCTATGCTTAAGGCTGACTCAGGGTTCAGGTAGCGCCAGATGCAAAAAGGGCGGCCTATGGCCGCCATATCAGTCAGTTAAAGTATTGATCTATCAGTTACGCTTGGTAAGTCTGCTGTGGGAGGCCGCTTTAGCGGGCGAATGGCGCCGTCAGGCGCCTTGGCTAAGCCACCAGTCGCGAGCTGAAGCTCCCTCCCACCAGCACTAGCTGACTCCGTAGAGCTAGCGGTTACTCCGGTAACGCGTAGCCAATCACGTAGTCACCCATCTTGGTGCCAAAGGTACCGTGACCACCGGCCGTCACCACCACGTACTGGCGGCCGTCGGCGCCGGTATAGGTCATCGGCGTGGCCTGACCACCGGCGGGTAAGCGCGCTTTGTAGAGCTCTTCACCCGTGGTGATGTCGTAGCCGCGTAAGTACTGGTCCAGCGTGCCGCTCAAGAAAGAGACGCCGCCAGCGGTGGTCAGCGGGCCGCCCAGCGCGGGCACGCCCACGTTCAACCCAATCGGCAGGCCAAAGGGCATGCTGTCGCGGGTGGTACCGTTGCGATGTTTCCACACCACTTCCGACGCTTGCAGGTCGATACCTGCCACATCGCCCCAGGAGGGCGCTTGGCAGGGTAAGCCCAGCACGGAAAGCAGCGGGCCTAGTTCTACCGCATAGGGTGCGCCTTCGTTAGGCTGTAGGCCTTGTTCACTGGCGGAGCTTTGGCCCTCTTGCACTTGGTCACGGGGCACCAGCGTAGAAACAAACGCGAGGTACTTCGCACCGGTAAACAGCGCCTGGCGTTCAGGGTCGACCGCAACGCCACCCCAGTTCATTACCCCCACATTACCCGGGTAGACGATGCTGCCTTCCAAGGAGGGCGGCGTGTACTGGCCTTCGTAGCGCAGCGAGCGGAACTGGATGCGACACATCATCTGATCGAACGGTGACGCGCCCCACATATCTCGCTCGGTGAGCGGTGGTGGCAGCAAGTTCAGCGCCGAACGTGGCTGCGTTTCTGCGGTCCAGTCGCCTTCGATAGCCCCTTGCGGTGCGGGCACTTCTTCGATTGGCACGATG
This sequence comes from Halomonas sp. KX33721, assembly GCF_001596805.1. Classification (NCBI taxonomy): domain Bacteria; kingdom Pseudomonadati; phylum Pseudomonadota; class Gammaproteobacteria; order Oceanospirillales; family Halomonadaceae; genus Halomonas; species Halomonas sp. KX33721. The sequence continues at coordinate 128,225 of NZ_LVIA01000003.1, forward strand.
GGCGCGCCGGTTTCCCGGTTGAGCACGTAAAGGCTGCCCTGCTTGGTGGGCTGAATCACGGCGGGCTGGGTGCCGTTAGCCGTTGCTAGGTCGATCAGAACCGGCTGAGCCGGGGTATCCATGTCCCACAGGTCGTGGTGAACGAATTGGTAGACCCAGGCCACTTGGCCGTCGTTCAGGTTCAGCGCTACGAGTCCTGCGCTATACGTTTCATCGTTTTCAGAGCGATCGGCACCGTACTGGTCCGGGGTGGCGTTGCCCATGGGCAGATACACCAGCCCTAATTCTTCATCGACGCTGATAGGGGCCCACACGTTGGGAGAGTTGCGGGTATAGGTTTCACCCTCTTCGAGTGGGGCGGTGTCGTCTGGGTTGCCACTGTCCCAGTTCCACACCAGCTCGCCGGTATGCACGTCGAAGGCACGAATCACGCCGGACGGTTCGTCGATGGAGCTGTTGTCGGTGACGTGGCCGCCCAAAATGACCAAATCTTCCGTCACCGTGGCCGGGGAGGTGGAGTAGTAGCCGCCGGGGGAGAACTCGCCAATGTTATTGGTGAGATCCACTTCGCCGTTGTTGCCAAAGCTTTCGCAGCGCTCGCCGGTATCGGCATTCAGCGCAATCAGGCGGGCATCGGCAGTGGGCAAGTAGAGCCTGCGCGGGCACATTACGTCCGTGGCGCTGAGCATGGCCGCTTCACCGCCGTCCTCAGACGCTGGGTTATCGCCTAGGCCGCTGATGAAGAGCAGGAAGGCCAGGTCCAGGTCGAACTGGCTGCCGTCATCAAACAGCACGCGAGGAGTGGCCGCGGCGTCTTCCGCAGACGCCGTGCCATCGTTAGTGCTGCTGTCGGTGTTTTCAGCGTCGTCGTTCGAGGCTTCGTAGTTAGACGCATCGTAGTTAGACGCATCGTAGTAGGCGAGGCCGCGGCAGGTCATGTGGGCCCAACCGGAGAAATCGTCTGCGCCCATGGTGCTGATATTGGGATCAAACTCCCAAAGGGTTTCGCCGGTTTCCGGTGACAGCGCCATGGCACGGCTATGCGAGGTGCAGATATATAGGCTGTCGTTGACTTTCAGCGGCGTATTCTGGTTGGTGATTTCCGGCGGGGCATTGGGGCCGGGTTCATCGCCGGTTTGAATGCGCCACACTTCTTCCAATTCGCCAACGTTCTCGGGCGTGATTTGGTCGAGTGACGAGTAGTGGGTGCCAGCATTGGTACCACCGTAGGCAGGCCAGTCGTCGCCCGCGACCTGGGCCGGGTTGACCGCCTCGGTGTTATTGGCAGACTCGATGCTGCCCTCAATGGTGCCTGGGTAGCTAAACTGGCTGGCAATAGCGACGATGATAGCCGCGCCAATGCTGGCCGTAAGGGCGAGGCTGCCACCGCGCGAGTTGAGCGGTTTGCGCCACCACGGCAGCAGCATGATGATGCCGATTAGGCAGGGAATGGCGACCCTAGGTACCAGTTGCCACCAGTCTAGGCCTACTTCCCAAAGCGCCCACACCAGGGTGGCGAACAAAATGAGGGCGTATAGCCAAAGTGCTGCGCCTTTGCGCAAGGCCAGCAGCAGCCCAGCCACCACCACGGCGACCCCAGCAATTAAGTAGTAAGCACTACCGCCCAGCATAAGCAGTTGGCCGCCACCTACGGCAAGTGCTACGCCAGCTATCGCTAGCAGCAAACCCAGCAGCAAGGCTGGCCATTTGCCACGATCACGCGTGTGTTCATCCATGAGGTAAACCCCTATTGACAACAAGTTGATGCTGCTTTGATAAACATCAAAGCAGCGGCTCCACAACGTGCCCTAACCCATCGGCAGCGCCGATGGGTTAAAACACACATTGATTAGCTGTGATTTTAATAATCAATTCGCTTTTGGTCTAACACTTTGCTGGCTAATTATTTCTATCGACAAAAAAGCCGCGCTATTCACCATAGCGCGGCTCAGATAGATAAGCTGGGAAAGGTGTCAGATTTAACCTAGCGTAACCTCGTTAACAGCAGCCTGGTGCTTAATCAGATAGCTTCACCAGCATTTTGCCGGTATTGCCGCCTTCAAACAGCGCTAAAAAGGCGTCTGGCGTGCTTTCAAGTCCTTCTTTGATCGTCTCTTTATAGTCCAGCTTGCCATCAGCCACCTGAGGAGCGACTTCATTTAAGAAGTAGCCATAGCTGGCCCAGTGGTCGGCGACAATAAAACCCTGCATTTTGGCTTTACGTGCCACCAACTGCGACAGGTTACTTGGCCCTGGGGCTGGGGTTTCCGCATTGTAGCCATCAATCATCCCGCAGACGGCAATGCGTGCGCCTTCGTTAAGTTGGCTGAGTGCCGCTTCCAAACAGATACCGCCTACGTTCTCAAAATAGATGTCGATGCCGTTGGGGCTGGCGAGTTTAATGGCATCGCTTAACTCTTGCGCGCTGCGGTCACGGTAGCTGACCGGTTCAACGCCTAGCGACTCCAGCCAAGCAAGCTTATGCGCAGCACCTGCGATACCCACGACATGGCAGCCTTTTGCTTTTGCCAGCTGCACCACCAGAGACCCCACCGCGCCGCTGGCGGCACTCACCAAAACGTTATCGCCCGGTTTGCACTCGGCTATTAGGTTAAGGCCTGTCCAGGCGGTCATGCCGGGCATGCCCAGAACGCCTAGGTAGGCTTGGTCTGGCACGTTGTGATCTGGAAGAGCGGTGACACTATTTCCCGGCAGCTGTGCGATATCGCGCCAGCCGCCCATGTGGCTCACTTTATCGCCCACTTTCAAGTTGGGGTGGTTAGAGGCGATGACTTCGCCAATCGCGCCGCCTTCCATTGGCTTTCCAAGCTGAAAGGGCGCTACGTAGGTGTGCACGCCGCTCATCCGGCCACGCATGTAGGGGTCTACCGAGAGCCAGTGATTGCGAATGCGTACTTCGCCTTCATCTAGGTCGGGAAGCTCCTGGCTCTCTAAGGAAAATAGCTCGCGCTTAGGTAGGCCGGTGGGGTGGTCGGTGAGGGTATAAAAACGAGATAGCATCGCTGCCTCCTGCATCAAGATGGTAAGTTACGCTTCTAGCAGGGTAGAGACCATTAGCACGCATGCAAGTTCGCGGACTTAACACGAGCATATAAAAAAGCGGCCCTGGGTGGGGCCGCTTTACTCAGCATTTGCTGCAACGCTGATCGCTTAAGGGGTATCACACGCTTGCGGATGTGTTATCCGTTAATCTACCAGGGTGATCATTACAGGTGCCGTGCCTCGGCGAATCATCCCGAGGGCTCGCGCTGCCCGTTTAGAAAGGTCGATCACGCGTCCTTTTACGAACGGGCCACGATCATTGATCATGACTTCGACTTCTTGTCCGGTATCGGGGCGGGTGACCAGCACCTTGGTACCGAAGGGCAGACTCGGGTGCGCTGCAGTCAGCGCTTGTTGATCGAAGGGCTCACCACTGGCGGTGGTGGCCCCTTGGAAGCGGTCGCTATAGAAAGAAGCCACCCCTTCTTGTAACTCAGTTTGCGCATTGGTTTGATGAGCAACTGCTTGATTGGCCGTCAAAAAAAGCAGTGCGACTGCCAAGCAGGTCGTTCGTAGTCGGTGTTTATGGGCTCCCATAGGAGTACCTCAGTGGTTCGTAAAGCGGACTCCGCATTCGTCGACGAGGTGCCGATAGGCGTATGGATAGTAGCTTGCTATGCAGGGGTCGGCAAGCTTTAAGAAGATCGGCGCAATTGGCCGCATAATTTCACTTTTTATCACATGCCGGTATGCCCTTGCGTTTCAGTGAGTTATGCCGTTCCCATGAAGCCAGTTAATGATGATATTTGTGCGGTGCAATATTTTTCATTAAACGCTCACTTTAACTCGTTTAGCGCCATATAATTCATGTACGACATCACTGCGCTCTACTGCTGACCACTATCTCGCCAATGAACAAGGATGCACCCATGGCTAAGTCTTCCTCTCTTACTCTTTTGATTGTGGCGGTGGGCGGCGTTGCCGTTGGCTACTTTGCCGCGCAAGCGTTACCCAACCAAGCGGCCGCTATGGAAGAGCCTGTAGCAGAAACTACCGCTGAGCAGGACACTACGCCTGCTGCGCTACAAGGCCTGGATTATCTGACCTTGGGCGAGCGTGCGCGGGGTGAAATCACTTCTGCCAGCGAGCTTAACGGTAAGGATGGCAGTCGCTTCACTCGCTACGCTATTTCACTTGAAGAAGAGACATTGGTGGAAATCGCTTTAAGCGGTGCACTGAAAGGTACGGTCGCGCTGTATGACGACCAGCTCCAGCTATTGGCCAACGCTGAAACGGTACGCCACCGTATTGAAGAGGGGGCGATTACATTGTGGTGATCAGCGGTGTTGATGCCCATAGCTATGGGCCTTTCAACGTCAACAGCCGCACTATTGAGCTGAGCGATGCCGATACCATGACGGTGGGTACGCCCATCGATAGCTGGCTCGATACCACCGAACGTGAGATCACGCTAACCATCGAAGAAGCAGGCATGTACCAGATCGAAATGCGTGCCGATGAGTTCGATGCGTACCTAGAATTGGAAGGCCCGAACGATTACTACCGCGAAGATGACGACAGCGCGGGTGAGTTGAATGCGCGCATTGCCGATTTTCTCGCGCCGGGTACTTACCAACTCACGGCCCGTACCGCCTATGGCACCGACAGCGGGCTGTTCACCCTCGCCATCGAGCCGCGTGATCTGCCGAACGATGTCGAGTTACGCAACGAAGGTGCGCTCACTCCCGATGAAACGCTCAACGGCTGGTACAGCGGCGAGGCTCTGACCTATCAGCTCACGATAGAGGAAAGCTCGCTCGTCACGCTGAGCATGAGCTCTAACGACTTCGATACGTATCTTGAACTGTACGGCGAAGGCGTGTCCTATACTGACGACGACAGCGGCGGTGGTACCAACGCCCGTTTAGAGCAGGCGCTACTGCCCGGCACCTATACCGTGAGCGCACGCGGTTTTAGCGCCAGCGGCAGCGGTATGTTCGAACTAGCGGTGAGCGCAGAACCCACCGAAATGCAGCCGGACACCTAAACGCGACCGCGAAGTATCGGTTCGTTTTCAACAACGCCCCTGCCGCTCTGCAGGGGCGTTGCCGTTCTACGATGATCAGCCCGCCTCATAGGGTGAGTGATTCACAAGGAGGTTAAGATGCTACGCACGTTCAAAACACTAGGAGTGGGTCTATCGCTCGCCGGAGCGCTTCTCTTGGGCGGCTGTTTGGCCGCTGATACATCGCCCTCAGAGCCGTTTGCACTGGCCTCGCTGGCTGTGGAAAAACAGTACGTGGCCCCGGGATGCCAAGGGGAGCAGTGTTCGACGGTGACTATCTCAGCGCTGGCATTTCCCCAGGCGCCTGCGTTAAGCGAGGCCCTACAAACCCGCTTGCTCACCCTAGGCATGGCGATCAGCGACGAGACGGCTGCCCCTGCCGAGAGCTGGGACGCGTACGCTGAGCGCTTCCTGAGCCTAGCTGAAGAGGACAACCAAGCCGCGCCTGGCGACATGACCAGCGAAGCGCTATTGGAAGCCACGGTGTACGCACGTCATCACGACCTGTTGGTCATCGAACTCAATAGCTATGTGTATCATGCCGGCCAAGCGCATGGGCTTCCGTTGACCGAATACATGGTCATCGATGAGCGCGAGCGGCGCATCGTCGAGCCCGAGGACATGCTGGTGGACGGGCAGGAGGCCGCTTTCGATGCCCTTTTGGCTGGCGCGCATCAGCGTTGGATCACTGAGATGGGCCTCGATGCGCAGTTTGCAACCCAGTGGCCGCTGAGTAAAAGCCGCAACATTGCGCCGCTGGAGGACCGCTGGGAAGTGACCTACAACGTTTATGACATTGCGCCCTATGCGGCGGGCCAGCCAACCCTTACGCTCCCCCTTGAGGCGCTGAAAGGCGTGGCCAAGCCGCGTTACCTGGGCCAATAAACTAGCTCTGCGATTGCTCCTAATGGCGTAAAACAAATCGCCGGTTATCGACTACGCTGAAAAGCAGCTCGCCGACACGAGACGTGTGGGGGAGCTGCTTTTTTATTGTTCCCACGAAGACCAATAGGCATGGATCGCTTATGACACCCGATACGCAAGCCGCTCGGCAAGTGCAGCTACTGGTGGTCGATACGCAGGGCCGCTTGCTGCTCAAACGCGAGGCATCGCCTCCCCACTGGACGCTACTGGGCAGCGCGCTGGCTCACGATGAAGATTACCCGGCGGCGGCAATTCGTTTGCTCTTCGAGGAGGCCGGGCTTACCTGCCCCTTGGGGCCGCTACTTCGCCAGCGTGCCCACACCGCGAAAGCGGGCCAAACCGGTGAAGAGCGCTTTTTCTTGGTGCGCTGTCCCGATACCCAGCTTGACACCCACGACAACGCCCAGGGCAGGCTGATGCTGGACGATAGCCGTGACGCCACGCCCTGCTACGCGTGGTGGCCACTCTCGGAAATCCAGAGCAGCGAGAGTGACACCTTTGCGCCGTCCTGGTTGCCAGAGCTGCTGGCCAGCGTGCTGTTTAGCGAGATGATGATGCCCACCTCAGCGGCCCGCCTTTAAGCACCCAACGACCACCAGCAGGGCGGCCGTAGGTAGCCGCCAGTCGAATACGCTCATGCCTGCCAGGATGAGTAGCAACGCTGCCAAGATAGGCACGCCATACGCCAAGCTGCCCACGAGGCTGGCGTGACCGAATCGCAGCGCTTTGTCCCACGCCACCATGGCGATGCCGTAAGGCCCCAAGCCTAGCGCGATGCCTGCCACGAGCGCTTCGCCGCGAGGCAGCGCCACGTCACCCTCCAGCCAAACGCTAGCGATACAGGTGAGTGCACAAGCAATCAACAATAAGCGCGGCAGCAGCGGCGTGAGTGAGATAGGGGCCGCTTGACCTAGCCAGGAATAAAGCGCCCAGCAGAAGGCGGCGAGCAGTGCCAAACCATAGCCGGATACGGCGCCTCCAAAACTACCATTCAGCGCTTGGGGCAGCAGCAGAAGCGCTGCGCCTGAAAAGGCAATTAGCGCGCCAGCCACACTAGCCCACCTCAGGCGACCCCAGCGGCTCCATTGGCTCAATAGCACAAACAGCACCGGCCACGTGTAGGTAATCAACGCCGCTTCGGCGGCGGGGGCAAGGCGCATACCGATGAAGTAGCTGCTAACGGCCCCAACGATCAGTAGCGGGATACCCAGCCACACGCTTAGCCGCCAGCCTAGCGAACAGGTTTGCGTAGCAGCACGGCGACTCAACGGCAGAGTGGCAAGTGCACCTGCTAGCAAGGTAAGTGCTGTTAGCTGAAGAGGGGCGGTGTCGTGGGCAAGCTCCACCAGCAGCGGCGCAATGCTCCACAGCGTCACCGCTACCAAGGCGGCGCAGACGCTGAATTTCGGGGATATGACTACTGGGGAGTGAGTGGGATGCATGACGCGCCTCCTGGAGCCTGCAGTGATCCAACCTTTGAATAGGACCAAGTCTTGTAATGATCCTATGGCGCGCAGCATACTCATCACCCACTCATCAAGATAACGATCTTTTATGATCAATATCATCAACAGCGGTGATATATGCGCGCACCCACGTTTGACTTAACGCTGTTGCGAACGCTAGTGGCGATTGCGGATACCGGAAGCGTGACCGCAGCGGCGAAACGGCTGGCCTATACGCAGTCCACGGTGAGTATGCAGCTACAGCGGTTAGAAGCGCAGTTAGCGGTCAGTCTGCACGAGCGAGATGGGCGGCGGCTGCGCTTTACCGCTGAAGGTGAGCGCTTACTGGCTCATTCGCGAAGGCTGCTGGCGCTAAACGACGAGGCCTGGAGCGATATGCAGGCCCGCCAGATTACCGGAGATCTCACCCTCGGCATCCCTGAGGATTACGCCTCGCTGCTACCGTCGGTGTTTGCCTACTTTCACCAGCTCTATCCGGCGGTGGGATTAACCGTTAAGTGCGGCACCAGTGCTCACTTGGTCGAGCAAGTGAAAGCCTCGGAACTGGATCTGGCACTGGTAACGCGCCAGCGCAACTCCCCAGGGGGCGATGTAATTCGTCGTGAGCCGCTGGTCTGGGCGGTAGGGGTTCACCAGCAGCCATCATTGAGCGACCCCATTCCGCTAGCGCTATATTCCCCAGGGGCGGATGTGTTTCGTGAGGTGGCGGAGCAGGCCTTACAGGCCGCCGGGCGGGATTGGCGAGTGGCTTACACTAGCCAGTCTATGGCGGGGCTTGCGCCGATTGTGACTGCTGGGTTGGCAGTGGTGGTTGTGACGAGGAGTATGCTCACACCTACGCTGCGACCGTTAGATGAGAGTAGCGGGCTGCCTGCTTTGCCGATGATTGAGCTGGCGTTGCACCGTGCGCCGCACCGGCCTTCAGAGCCAGCTCGACGGCTGGGTGAATTGATTCGCGAACAGCTAGCGGCTCCCAGCGAAGCGTTATAAGGTATGTCATTACCTAACAATTATTTTTCTATCGTGACGCCGCTGAACTAAGCTAACGCTGACGACGCTACTGGGCAGGGAGTTTTGAATGCACGAGTTAGATCACTATATCTACCCGCATCGGGTGCTGCACTGGCTGGTAGCACTGGCGGTGCTGCTATCGCTAGCGAGTGGCTTAACCCTTGGGTTTTTGGGCTATGAACGTACTGTAGCGCTCGTCGGGAATACGCTGACCAACCTACTTTATACTAGCCATAAGACCCTGGGCGTCACGGTTCTGCTGCTGATGACGCTGCGCATTATTACCCGAATTGCCTTTGTAGTACCGGATCATGATCCGCCCCTGAATGCCTTTGAGCGCATTGTGAGCACCAGCGTGCACCATTTGCTCTATGTGGGGCTGGTCGTTATGCCGCTCCTCGGCTGGGCAGCCACCGCCACAGGCGGTTTTCCGGTGGAATTTTTCCACTGGCATTTGTCAGGGCTACTAGGTAAGAATGAGGCGCTCTCGGAAACTCTGTTTATGTGGCACGAGCGTGTAGGTTGGGCACTGGTGGTGCTGATTACGCTGCATGTGGCTGGCGCGCTGTTTCATTGGCGAATTAAGCGCGATAACGTGATGAAGCGCATGAGCCTGTTTGATTAAATCGCTGCCTACGCATCTTCTAAGTCACGCTGAACCATAGCCATAAAAACGGGTGGTTTGGCGTGCTTTTTCCGTACTCATAAGCTGCCGTTGGAGAGTAATGGGGCTGCTCTGGTTCCTTGAGTGTAGACCTCTTTTTAGAGCCCTGAGTAAACATGATGCTAAAGCGTGAGATGGTTCAGCCTTTCCGTTAGTCGCTGAATCAGCTGCCCGCTGTGACGCCAATAGTGCCAGTAGAGCGGTACGGTTAATCCTTGCCCCGGTGCGATACTCACCAGTTGGCCTGCTTGCAACTGTTCAGCAGCTTGGCGCTGAGGAATCATGCCGTACCCAATCCCCGCCGTTGCTAAGCGCACGAAGCCCTCTGACGAAGGGCACAAGTGGTAGGGGAAGTGCCCTTGGTAGCCGCACTGCGCCAAAAACTGGTGCTGTAGCTGGTCGTGGGGGCCAAAGACGATAGCGGGGGCTTTTTGAAACGCCTCTGCGCTCGGGCCTTCCGGAAAAAAGCGTGCGGCATAGCTGGGCGATGCCAGCGGTTGATAAGACATATCCCCCACGTGTAGGCAGCGGGCACCGGCAATTGGGTTGGGTGTGGCGCATAGGCAGGCGGCAACATCGCCATCGCGTAGACGCTTTAAGCCTACCTCCTGGTCTTCAATGACCAAATCCAGCAGCACCTCTTCCGTTTGGCAGATATCCGCCACGGCGTCGGCCCACCAGGTCACCACGCTATCGGCATTCAGGGCAATGCGTAGCCTTGGCGCGGCTTTTTCTAGAGAGGGAAGAGCATCGTGTAAATCGCGCTCCAAGAGCTGCACCTGCTGGTAATGAGCTAATAATCGCTGGCCGGCAGGCGTGGGCGCGAGAGCGGGGTGGCGCACCAGCACCGGCTGGCCCAAACGAATTTCCAGCGCTTTTATCCGTTGAGAGATAGCTGATTGCGAAAGGCCCATCACGTCGCCTGCTCGCTCGAAGCCGCCGCACTCCACCACGGTGGCCAGTGCATGCAGTAATTTGTAATCCACCATGATGTCCTCTCTGTTGTTGGCTCTGGCAGTTAATCAACACCGCAACGGCGAGTAAAGGAAGGCGCGCGGGCCAAGATGCGTAAATGAAAATCAGTCTCTTTGTTTGACTTGCCGGGGAAGTGCGTCACAATTCGCCGCTTATGTGTAAAGGGGTTGCAGCATGGAATTATTGCGAGTGGTGTTTCGCCATTACCGCTGGCCGTTTCTAGGCGCACTAGCGCTGAGCCTGGTGAGTGCTGGGCTTGGGGTCGGTGTGATTGCGTTCATCAACCAGCGGCTGATCGAAGCGGGCAGCGCCCTCTCCGCATTGCCCCAGTTTTTAGGGCTATTGGCGCTGCTGCTGGCGGTCACGCTGGGCACGCAGCTAGCGCTCACCTTGCTTGGCCACTACTTCGTCTTTGATCTGCGCTCCCGGCTGGTGAAGCGGATTCTGGATACCGATATCGAACGGTTAGAGCAGCTTGGTAACGCGACGCTGCTGGCAAGTCTCTCCAGCGATGTGCGCAATATTACCATTGGTTTTGTGCGCTTACCTGAGCTGGTGCAGGGCGTAGTACTCACGCTGGCCTCGGTGGCGTACCTTGCGTGGCTCTCGCCGCAGATGGTGGTGATCACCGTGCTGTGGATGGCCTTCACCATGGGCGTTGGCTGGGTGCTGGTATCGAAGGTGTATCGCCACTTCCATCAGGTGCGCGAAAGCGAGGATCGGCTGTATAAGGATTATCAATCGGCGATCGAAGGTCGCAAAGAGCTGGCGCTTAACCGTGACCGTGCGCGGCGCTTTTTTTGATGAATCCTACACGGATAACGCAAAAGCGTATCGCCACCATATTATTCGCGCAGACACCTACCACCTCAGCGCCAATAACTGGTCCAACATCATGATGCTGGGCGCTATTGGCGTAGTGTTCTTCATGGCCAACGTGCTGGGCTGGGCAAGCCCTGCGGTGGCAGCCACCTTTGCTCTAACCCTGCTGTTTTTACGCACGCCCTTGATTCAGGCCGTGGGCGCATGGCCCACGTTAATCAGCGCCCAAGTGGCGTTCGATAAATTGGCCAGCCTGGAGCTAGCGGAGTACCAGCCGGGCTTCGATGTGGAGGATCGTTTCCAAGGTTGGCAGCGCTTAACGCTCACCAACGTGGTGTATCGCTACACGCCGTCCTCCGGGGGGGAAGGCTTTCAGGTGGGGCCGTTGAACCTCACCCTAATCCGTGGCGAGCAGGTGTTTCTGATTGGCGGCAACGGCAGCGGTAAATCGACGCTGGCGCGCCTGCTTTCAGGGCTGTACCGCCCGCAAAGTGGCCAAATGAGTGTGGATGGCAAAGAGCTTAGCCCGCCAGAGTGGGCTGCGTTTCGGGCGCGCTTTGCCAGCGTCTTTACCGATTTTCACCAGTTCGACCAAGCCATGGGGCCGGGTGGCAAAGCGGCTGACCCGGTACTGGTCGCGACCTGGCTCGAGCGGCTGCAGATGCAGCAAAAGCTTGAATGGCAAGATGACCGCGTGGTGAATACGCAGCTCTCGCAAGGGCAGCGCAAGCGTTTGGCACTGCTGCTGGCGATTGCCGAAGAGCGGGATATTTTGCTGCTGGATGAGTGGGCGGCGGACCAGGACCCGCAGTTCAGGCGGCTGTTTTACCGCGAACTGTTACCTCACTTGAAAGCGATGGGCAAAACCGTGTTTGCCATTAGCCACGACGACAGCTACTTCGTCCATGCGGACCGCTTATTGGAGATGTCTAAGGGGCAATTGAGTGAGCTGACGGGAGAGCAGCGGGCACAGGCCAGTGAAGATGCGGTGGCGCAGATCAGCTCGTGAGCCTACAGCAGCCACCGACGCAGGGTGGCCACTTTTCAGCGGCCAGCTACTGGGCAACGGCGATATTGTGCTCTCCATTGGGGTGTCGGATGACTTGCATCGGCAACCCGTAAATGGCTTCCAGGGTGCTGTCGCGCATTAGCTCGTGGGGAGAGCCGTGTGCCAGGAGTCGGCCGCTGTGCAGGGCCATCAGCTCATCGCAGTAGCGGGAGGCCATGTTGATATCGTGCAGCACGATCACCACGCCCAAATCGAGCTCGTCGCACAGCTTGCGAATCAGCGCCAGCACTTCGATTTGATGGGCAATATCCAGCGCCGCCAACGGCTCGTCCAACAGCAGGAAGCGGCTGCCCTGGGCAAGCAGCATCGCCAGCCAAACCCGCTGGCGTTCGCCGCCGGAGAGGGTGTCGACCAGTCGGTCGGCGAAGGCTTCCGTATGCGTGAGCGCAATGGCGCGTTCCACGGCTTCTTCGTCGGCCTGGGTGTGGCGCCCCAAGAGACCGTGCCACGGATAGCGGCCAAAGCCGACCAGTTCACGCCCGGTCAAGCTCTCGGCGCTCGGCAGGTGTTGAGGAAGGTAGGCCACTTGGCGAGCAAACTCACGATGCCCCCAGTCACTCAGCGGGCGCTGATCGAAATGGATCGCGCCCCGAGCGACCGGCTGCTGCTGTGCCATCAGCTTGATGAGCGTCGACTTGCCGGAACCATTATGGCCAATCAGGCCATACACTTTGCCTTCGTGAAACGTGTGCTCGATGGGGTTGAGGATGGGTTTGCCATTGACTTCAAACGTGGCGTCTTTGATCTCGAACATGGACGACTCCTGGTGGCGAATGCATCAATCATCATGCTGCCATTCTAGTGCTAATGGTTCTCATTTTTAATGAAAAAATGAAAAAAAATAGCCGAACGCTCAATGGGACCCGCCTTGTACTCATCGATCATCTTCTGGGCGTAGGCCTGCTGAGTGAAACCCTCGGAAGTATGCCCGGTGAACGGCATGTCGACCTCGTGGGATTTCAGTTCCGGTGCCATCATGATCCCCTGCTGCTGGAAGAGCACAATACTGTTGGCATGGCTCATCAAGGTACCAGGGGACGTATAGAGGTCTGTGCGCCACCCTGGGGTGCCCGTCACTTACACCACGATACTCGTGGCATCGCTATTCACGCCCTTGCAGCGTATGAAACTCCGCGAGCGTTATGTCACTAGTGCAGCAGCGTATATCGGCCGCGTTGGTCAACGCGCCGGTGGTGTCATCGAACGCTGGCGGCACGCTGCACTACCCGGCCAATGGCGTCTCGACGATATTGGTGGTGGCGTGGAGGTCACACTGTGAGTGGCGGCAGACTAGTGCTTCGTTGGCGGTGAAGGCGACGTCGCACTCCAAGATATCGGTCCCGCCCTGAGCGCCTGCGATATACGACTCGAGCGTGTGTTCGGGAAACTGAAGCGGTGCGCCCCGATGCCCAATCGGCAGCGGCGAGCAGTGCCAGGTGGTTCGCTCGGCGGCACAGATCAGTAACGTCGCTTTGAGTGCCTGCTCGTGAGCATTGTCCGCACTCATGTCGTTGACCAGAAAGAGCGGGCGGGGTCCCAGCGTCACTGCCTACGCCGCCTCGATCAGCGCCTCGTTCCAGCGGGGCGTCTTCTCGCTCTCTTCAGCAATGGCAAGGGCAGGAGCCAGCAGGCTGCCTAGCCCGGATGTTGCACCGGGTCAGTCAGAAGTCCCCAGATGCCAGGCTCGGTGGGGATAAAAGGGATCTGGAGTGGAGTTTGGCTGCTTTTTGATCAAGTTCCTGTGCTCAGGGCGCCCCCCCCACCCCCTATGTCTTTTCTGTGCCGGGGACAGCACGCCGCGGTGCTATCCAGGCACCAGTTTGCCAGCCAGCTTCAGGAAGAGGTCCTGCTCCGGGTACTGGCTGCTCAACATCAGCCGGATGGTGCGCGTGTTGCGGGTGATGACGGCGCCGATCTTCAGCAGCTTCAGGCGGATGGTGTTGACCTGGGCTTGGGCGAAGGCGGTGCGCTTAAGGTAAATCCGACGCAGCCGCTCCAGGAGCAGGTAGGCCAGCCCCGAGAGCAGCAGTCGGTACTGATTGGGCCACCATTCGTGGCAGCTGGTGCGGTCGGAGAACAGGAACTGCTGCTCCACATAGCGGGTGTTGAAGCCACGCCGGCTGGTCTCGGACTTGACGATCACCCTTCGTCGACGCTCCTTCCAGCTCTTGGCAGCGTACTCGATGAAGCCGAAGACACGCTCCTTCTCCCAACTCTTCTCGAAGCGGATAGCCGACGTGTAGTCGATGTCCAGAGCCAGCTTGGCCAAGCGCTTGTTGCCGGCGAGGCCGATGATGTAATCGACGCCGTGGCGGTCGCACCAGTTGAGAATCAGCGGACGGCAGAATCCGCTGTCGCCTCGGAAGACGATCTTCACCTCAGGCCACGCCTGGCGCAGCCGCCGGACCAACAGGGCGAGGATGGCGCCGGCGTGGTGAGCGGCATCCAGCGAGGCCGGACGCAGGTAGCTGACCAGCAGCTGGTCGCCACAGAACACGAACAGCGGCAGGAAGATGTAGTGGTTGTAGTAGCCGTTGAAGTGCCGCCCGAGCTGCTGGCCATGCACCCGATCGGCGGTAGCATCGAAGTCGAGGTAGAGCGGCTTCTTGGGTGGCCGCCGGAACGAGCGGATGAACTGCTCGATCATCTCCTCGTGGATGGTGATCGCCCAGTCCCGGTCAGCTTGCTGCTCGAAGCGGCACAGGGTGGACTGACTGGCCAGCACGCCATCGGTATCGACGGCGGTCTGCAGGGCGATGTCGTGACGCAGCGCCTGGTGGTCGTTGAGATCCTCGTAGCCCAGCGCCAGGCCAAACACGCGCTGCCGAACCAGGGTTTCGGTGCGATGCAGGCAGCGTTGAGGATCGCGGTCATCACTCAGCCGGCGAGCGATAGCGCGGGTCAGGCCCATCTCGCGATCGAGCTGCCGCAGCAGCAGGATACCGCCGTCGGAAGTGACATCACCGCCATCGAAACGTTTACGTCGTCAGACTCATGACAGGACACTCTTTATGAAACTGATTTTTGGTTACCTGGCTGGTTTGTTGTTTGGCCTGGGTCTGGCTATTGGCGGTATGACTGACCCCCATCGTGTTCAGGGCTTTCTCGACGTCTTCGGTAACTGGGACCCAACGCTCATATTTGTGATGGGCGGAGCCGTGGTAACAACGTTTGTCGGCTACCAATTGGTGTTCCGTCGCCAGGGCCCTCTGTTCGCGGAAACGTTTATCGTGCCCACACGTCGTGATATTGATACCCGTTTATTGATTGGTGCGGCTGTGTTTGGGATAGGCTGGGGTCTATCAGGTTATTGTCCGGGCCCGGCCTTTGCGTCAATAAGTGGTATAACCTGGCCTCTCGTGGCGTTGTTGCTGTCGATGGTCGCTGGTTGGTGGCTGGCTCGCCGGGTCTGAGGTAGCGCAGCATAGTTTGTCTGCTGGGGTAAGATGGCGATTTCTTGACCACGTCAGCGTTCGGCGGCTTTCTCGCATGGATGCCGAACACAACACTAGGCACATCATACGATGTCGCGAACAATCATAAACTGGGCACCCAGTCCGATGATGAATGTGGCTGCAACCGTCGCAAACACCACGAATCCCAGCCATGCATCAAGCTCAACGGATGCAGAATCCCCTCCCCTGTACATCGGCACAACAATGCGCAGATACACTGCCAGCGACAGTGCACTATTGATGATCGCCACCACCGCCAGCCATGTGAACTGGACGTCAATGGCTGCCGCAAACAGAAGGAACTTGCCGACGAAACCTGCCAGTGGCGGAATGCCCACCAATGACAGCAGGAAGACTACCATTGCGATGGCAATCAAAGGCCGCGACCGGCCCAGCCCGCTAAAATCGTTCAGAGTGCGCCCGGCTATGGCGGCAACCGCGAAAGCGCCCAGGTTCATAGCCGCATAGGCGGCGGCGAACAGAATGATCGATGGTAAGGCCAGCTCACTGGAGCCCACCGCGAGGATGCCCAGCAGGAAATAGCCGGACTGGGCAATCGACGAATAGGCCAGCAGCCGGATGACGTTATCCTGCACCAGTGCCGCAAGATAGCCATAGGTCATGCTCAGCACGGCCAGCCCCGCCATGACCGCAGCCCAGCCGGTTTCCGGTGGCAGGTGACGAACCACCTGAGTGAGCGCAAACAGGGCGCCAATCTTGGGCACGACGGATAGGTAGGCGGCAATCGACAGTGGCGCGCCCTCGTAGGCGTCGGGTGCCCAGAAGTGGAACGGAACCAGTGATGCCTTGTAGCCCAGGCCCACTACCACAGCCACGAACCCGAGAATAACGGCCAGCGGCATCGCGTCCATGGCCGGCAGATCGGCGATCAGCGTAGAGCCGGAGGCACCGAACCAGTAGCTCAGGCCGAAAATCATGATCGATGTGGTGACTGAAGCGAACACAAAGAATTTCATGGCGGCTTCGGTCGCCGGGTCGGTGTCCGGATAGGCGACCAGGGCGAAGGTGGCCAAACCGGTCAGCAGCGTGCCCAGCACCAGAAACATGGTGTCCCCTGCCCCCGCCAGCACCAGGGCGCCGAGAGTGGAAAAGATCAGCAGGCTGTAGACCGTACCCTCACGGGCGCTGCCTCGGACATCCACCCGCGCCAGTAACATCGCAAGCACCGTTGCTGGCAGCAGAATGAGCTTGGCCCAGATGCTTAACGTGTCGATCCGGAAGCTGCCGCCAAATATCGTTGTGTCTGTGCCGAGCAGGCGCAGGGCCAGCCCCGTGGCAACCACCAGGCCGATGACGGCAATGATCAGCGAAATCCGGGGTTGTCGCAGCATTTCCGCGATCAGGGCACCGACAGCCGTCAACAGAACGGCAATTTCCGGAATGATTAATGCGAGATCTCGACCCATTACAGCACCAGTGCCGATGTGGTCCGGTGAATAACGTCCAGCACCCAGGACGGCGCCACGCCGGTGGCAACGGTGAGCACCAGCAGGGGCGCCACCGCGAGAATTTCTCGCGGGCTCAGATCCGGCATTTTATTCCAGCGATCCCGGGGCTCACCCAGAAAGGTTTCACGCAGTGCCTTGAGAAAGGTTCCGGCGATAATGGCAATACCCAGAATCACCACAACCGCGATGGGAGTAGTGCCCAGGGTGGCGAGAAATATTTGGAACTCTGCCGGGAAGTGCGCCAGGCCAGGGAGACCCAGAGACGCGAAAGCCGCCAGCACAAAGGACCAGCCAAGCAATGGAACCGTTTTGAGCAAGCCGCCAAACTCCCCCATTTCGCGGGTATGGGCGCGCTCCTGAATCATGCCCACCAGGAAGAACAGGGCACCGGTGACCAGGCCGTGACTGAACATCTGCAGCACGGCTCCATCCAGCGCGACGGCACGCACCGACGGGTCCAGAGTCAGTGCGGCAACGGCAACGCCGACAATGACGTAGCCCATGTGGTTGATTGAGGTATAGGCCACCAGGCGCTTGAGATCAGTTTGTGCCAGGGCGGCAAAGGCACCGTAGATTGCGCTGACGACACCGAAAAACAAAACAACGATGCCGGCATCGCGGAGGGCGTCAGGGGTCATTTGCAGGGCGAACCGCACCAGCCCGTATGTGCCGAACTTCAGCATGATACCCGCCAGGATGACGCTACCAACGGTCGGTGCCTGCACGTGTGCCGCAGGTAACCAGGTATGCAGGGGTATCGCAGGAATCTTGACCGCGAAGGTAATCAGCATGGCGATCAACGCCCACATGGCCGCCGCCCCCTCGAGGGGAGGGTTGGCAATCCACGCCCGCATATCGAAGGTGGGGTCGGGGCTGCCGAGGTAAAGCCCCAGAATTGCGAGCAACAGTGGCAGGCTGCCCAGCAGGGTGTAGATAAAGAACATCAGGGCGGCCCGCTGCCGGTCTTCATGTCCCCATCCGGCAATCATGAAATACATCGACACCAGGGAAACTTCGAAGAAGACGTAGAACAGAATGCCGTCCAGGGCGGTAAAGGTACCGATTGCCGCGGTTTCCAGAAGCAGGATCAGAGCTACGTAGGCACGCGGACGGTCGCGAAGCGACGACGCATAGATCAGAGAAACCAGGAAAAGCACGGCACTCAGCAGCACCAGCGGCAGGCTGATGCCATCAACCCCGACCCGGTAGGCGGCGCCAATGGCCGGCATCCATACCAGCTCTTCGACCTGGGAAAAGCCGTCACCACTCACGCCCTGAAGCCACATGGCCAGAGCGCCGACCAGGGTCAGGGCGGCACTGGCGATCGCTATGCTGTGCACCGTCCGTGCCGTCGGCTTCGGCAAACACAGAATCAGCACAGCGCCGACGAGTGGCAAAAACAGGGTCAGGGATACAAGTGGTAACATGAGTACAGGGTTCCTTTAGACACTCAGTGAAGCTGAAAACAGGATGGCCAGGAGCACAGCGGTGGCTACGGCGCTGATCGCCAGGCTGTGATGGATCAGGCCGCTTTGCAGGGTTCTCGCCCGCGCGCCGAGGTCCCGCACACCGGCCACGAGGGCAAAGATCAGGCCGTCGATACCACGCTCATCCCCGCTGCGAACCCAGCGACCCACCGCCAGATTGGCGCGGCCGACGCCAAGTACGGCCAGATACAAACGTTGTTCCAGTCGCTCGCCCCCACGGGCAATGCTGAGAGCTGTATGACCAATGGCAAGCGCGGCCGCGTACAGATGATCCTCCAGACGGTCACAGCCCCGGGCAACAGCCATTGCGGGCCGGCCTATCCAGGCGGTAAGCCCGCCCGCGACCTCCAAACCCGATTCTGCCCATTGATGGGCAGGTCCAAGCAGGCGCTGGACCGGCACCAGCCAGCCCAAGGCCAGCCCGACCAATGCGGCGACGAGCCCCAGCACTATGGCGACGGTACCTGCGGTTTCCGGAGCGGGCAGATCAAGTATTGTTTCCAGGGGACCAAAGGCCAGACCCAGGCCAGCGGCGGGGATCGCCAGACCCCAGATGCCAGCGCGCATCCAGCCAGTACCTTCTACCGGCCGGCTGTCGCCCGAGCCCTGCCAGAGCACCCGTAAAGCCCGGCCCATATAGGCGCCGGTAAGCAGAGTGCCCGCCAGAGCCAGGGGGCCGAGCCAGGCGGCGCCTTGCCCCGACAGCGCGGCAGCAATTACCGCATCCTTGGAAAAGAACCCGCTCAGCGGTGGAATGCCCGCCAGTGCCAGCGCTGCCAGCGCAAAGCCGGCAAAGGCCCAGGGCCTGGCGCGGCCAACGCCTTTCAACTGATCAAAAGCGGTACCCTCGCGGGCATGTTGAAAGTCACCGGCAGCAAGAAACAGGGTGCTTTTAATGGCAGCATGGGCGAGAAGGTGCAACAGCGCGGCTGTCGGAACCCCGGCGCCCACTGCAATCAGCATCAGGCCGTACTGACTGGCCGTGGAAGCCGCCAGCAGGCGTTTGAGATCACGTTCGGCAAGCGCAATCACCCCGGCCGCCACCGTGGTGATACCACCCACAAGCCCTATAGCGAAAAGCGCTTCAGGACTCAGCAGCGTCGCAGACCGGATCAGCAGAATGGCGCCCGCCGCCACCAGCGTGGCCGAGTGCAGCAGCGCCGAGACCGGTGTCGGGCCGGCCATGGCGCGCATCAGCCAGTCCTGCAGGGGAACCTGGGCCGACTTACCCATGGCCGCCAGCAATAACAGCAGGCCGGCGGCGGTCGAGGCACTACCGCCAACTTCCAGAGAGGCGGCGATCTCACTGGTACCTGACGACCCGATGAGTATGAATATCGCCACATAAAGCCCGAGATCGGCGCTGCGGGTATAGAGAAAAGCACGGCTGGCTGCGTTTGCGGCTTCCGGCCGCTGGAACCAGAAGCCGATCAGCAGGTAACTGCAGAGGCCGATGAGTTCCCAGGCCGCCAACAACAGAACCCAGTCGCCAGCCAGCACCAACGCCTGCATCGCCGCCAGGAACAGCGACATTACGGCATAAAAGCGCGCCTGGCCGGACTCCCGCTTCATATAGCCGATGGCATAAACCAGAACGAAGGTTCCGACCGTGGCCACTGCCACACTCAGCAGTGCCGTCATCGGACCCGAAACCAGGCGCAAGGGCATGTCCGGCAGCCCGGGTAGAAGCAGGGTTTCGGCCTGGCCGTCAAGGGCTCCGGCCAGCAGCCGGACACCGCCTGCCAGGCTGAGCGTCGCGCCAGCCAGGGCCAGCGCAGCGCTGCCACGGCGCAGTATCAACACCGCCAGGGCGGCTATCAGCGGTGGCAATATCGGCAGAAGCACTGCACTCATCCTTTCAGGTCCTCCGCTTCTTCCATCTCGACTGAGCCCTTGGCCCGGAAGCGCGCAATAGCAACGCCAAAGCCGACCGCCATCTCCAGTGCCATAACCGTCATCACCACCAGCACAAACATCTGGCCGGAATAGGCTTCCGGATGCAGAAAGCGCCAGAAAGCCACCAGATTCACCATGGCGCCTGCCAGCATCAGCTCCACGCCCATCATGATCATCACCAGATTGGTCTGTGACAGAGCTCCATAGACTCCGATACCGAACAGGATGGCGCCGGTCACAAGCGCCAATATCAGAATCATGGTCATTCCGATGCCTCCTTGCCGTCTTTACTCGCCAGCTTTTTCACCGGTATTGACACCGCAGTGGCCGCGATCATTGCGGTCAGGATGGTGATGCCGGCGGTTTCGAAGATCATCATTGAGCGTCCCAGCAGTTCCATGCCCAACGCCCGTGTCTGCGCTTGCGCGTCCACCACCTGCTCCGCTGCGGGGCCCCAGTCGGACAGCAGCGCAACGGCGATGGCGACAACGGCGGCACTCACCCCGGCACCTATCGAGAAGCGCTTCTGGTGGCTCATATCCATACCGCCAAGCCCGCCGGGATCCATCATGAACATCACCATGAAGATGGCCATGATGCTCATCTCGGTGGCCATCATCATGATCTGCAGCACGCCCAGGAATTCGGTTTGCATCGCCAGGAACAGGCAGCCGACGGCGGTCATCGAAAACAGCAGTGCCAGTGCGGAACGCATCATGGACGAGGTGCGAAACACCACCACGCCGAAGCCAATGGCAGCCAGCCCGAAAACGGCAACGAAAAAAGCCTGTGCATACATCAGGGAACCACCAGAATCAGTAAGCCGACAATAATGATATTGAGCAGTGCGAGGGGAATACCCAGGACCCAGCACCACCGCATCAGATTCGCCTCGCGGATGCGTGGCAGATAGTGGCCGACGAGCAGCATCGACACGGCCACGGCCAGGGTCTTGATCAGGCTCCAGGCCGAGGGCGGCAGCAGCGGCCCATGCCAGCCGCCGAGATAGAACACCGTGGTCGCGGAGGCCAGCGTAACCACCAGCGTCAGCCGGGCAAGGCGAAGCACCGCCAGGCGTACCCCGGTATACTCAGCGTCGACACCGCCGCCAAGCTCCCCCTCTGCAGAAGGCAGGTCGAAAGGGGCGCGGAATGCCAGTGCCATGGCCGCAATATAAAACAGCACGAAGCCCAGGGGCTGGTAGACGATGTTCCATAGACCCGCTTGGGAGCCAACGATCGCAGTGTTTGCCAGGGATTCGGCACGCATGGCCACGGCCGTGATCGGCATGACAATCAGCATGGAATAGGCAATAAGCTGGCCCAGAAAGCGCCAGCCACCGATCATCGCGTAGGCTCCATCCGGCCCCCAACCCGCCATGATCACCGCGACGAGCACGTAGGCCAGGGCCGCGTTCACAAACAGTGCGCCAGTGCCAAGGTCCGCAATGATCAGGTCCGGCGCCAGCGGCAGGACTGCCATACCGAGCACGGCGACAACCAAAAGAAGCACGGGCGCGGCCTCGAAGAAGACCCGGTCTGGTGAGCGCGGTACTATGGACTCACGGCCGAGGTGAGCCAGGCCGCGAAACAGAGGCGCGGCCGGGCTCAGGCGACCAGTCGCCATCCAGCCCTCAACCACAGCCAGCAGCCAGGCGCTGCCAAGCAGCGCGAGCAAAACAATAGCGACGGTCACGAAGTCACCTCCCAGGGCGAAAGGTCCAGTGACCCGACTGCCAGCAGCGCATCGCCCAGTTCCTGGCCCTCGACAAGCTTAGGGACCAGGCCGATATGCTGACTACAGGCGGTGTCCAGCTTGTATGACTTAACATGGCCGCGCTCCAGTTTCAGACTTAGCCGGGCCTCGCCGCGCGGAGTGTCAACGGTGGCCTCACCGGTTCCTGACACATCGCCAACGTCGCGCAGAACCGGCAGCTCCGGTTCCCCGCCCGACTTTATAAGGTCAAGGCTGGCCGAAATTTCGGCCAGGCGTTGCCACAGGCGCGCCCAGGCATCACCGCCTTCATCCGCAGCACGCGCTACGGGCCCGCGCAGACCAAAAGAGTCCGTTGGCAGTAGGCCGACACCCTTAAGCCGAGATTTGAGCAAAGGCGTTCGCCCGAGGCGGATAGTTAATTTGTGCAGCGCTGGCTCCAGTGCAGCAAGACTGTCCCTGTTAGCCTCTCTGACTTGCAGTTGCAGAGTTGCTGCCCGTTGCGTCAGCCAGGCAAAGCCGAGCTGGCGCCCTAACTGAGCCAGCCAGCCAAGGTGACTGGCGATGCGCTCACGCTCAAGGGCGCCGGTGCGAGCACCGGCGTTTGCCGAATCGTCCTCCAGCCCTGCCGCTTGCTCTATTGCCAGACAGACTAAAAGACGGTAGCTCACCGGTGCCAGTGGAATTGCGGCTGACAGATACCCAATGAAGGTCTCGGCATCCATCTCTTCACTTTCTTCAATATTCTCACCTTCGCTGGTCACCCCCACCAGGGAGGTCGCCTGCCCCTCCGTTACGCCGTCACCATCAAGGGTCAACGTCAACTTCAGTCCGCCGGGCAAGCCGGGGAAGACCGGACCGAACGGCACCTCAAGCCAGTCCATCTGCAGGCCATCGGCGCTGCGTGGCAGATCCTTGGTGACTTCAATCATCGACATGAATCCCGAGGCGCCATGATCGTGGCCACCGTGATCGTGCCCTCCATGCTCATGCTCACCGTGATCATGGCTGGAATGTTCATGTTCTGAGTGGCCCTCATCTTCCCCGTCCTCGCGGACTACCAGGTCCATACCGCACTTGGGGCAGCTGCCAGGCTCGTCCCGAACAATTTCGGGGTGCATGGGGCAGGTATATTCGGTCCCGGCATTTTCGTGAGCGTGTTCCGGTTGGTGTTCGTTACTGTGTTCGTTACTGTGGTCGTGGTCGTGGTCGTGGTCGTGGTCGTGGTCTTGGCTCTGGTGTTCGTGATCATGGTGATGTTCATGATCGTGGCCGCCCTCAGGGGTTTGCTCCCCCGCTTCGCGTGCTACCAGATCCATGCCACATTTGGGGCAACTGCCCGGCTCGTCTTCGACAACTTCCGGGTGCATAGGGCAGACGTACTCGATTTTGACGTGCAGGACGGAGGCATCAAAATCCTCCGCTGAAGTAGCGAAGGCACCTTCCGCCAGTGCCCGCTTCAGCCGCCCAACCGCGTCGGCCAGTGCCTTTTGCGACAGACCCGCTGATACATCAGCATCCGGAAAAGACGATGGCGTCTTGCCGCCAAGCATGAGAATAGTGCGGGGCCGGGGCATCTGCGCATAAAGCACCGTTGCAACCTCGCCCATTTTTTCTGAAAGCCCGCCGACGATCAGAAGCACATTCGCATCACGGGGTGAGGCGCTGACACGCATGCCGGTGGCACTCACATTCAAGCCATGCGCCAGAGCGACATCCTGTCCCGGGACGATGAGACAACTCAGGTCACGCGCAAATGCACGGGAAACCCACTTCTGAAGAGCGGCAAACCGTGTCTGCCTCTGACGCGAACCTGTGGTGTTAATGGGATGATCAGAAGTCATTGACGCCTCAATGCCCCCTGACTCCAGCCATAAAGCAGGCCCAGAAAGAGGATGGCAAGAAATACGCCCATATCATACAAAGCAACCAGCCCTACTTCTTTGTACACGACGGCCCATGGGTACATGAACGCCATTTCCATATCGAAGGCCAGGAACAACAATGCGTAACCGTAGTAACGCGCGTGATAGCGCCCCCACACCGGATCCCGCGACAGCACACCGGAGCTTGCCGGCACATCCTTGCCCGGCTCCCCGCGCGCAGAGCCCATCACGCGCACAAACCCGTAAAGGCCCAGGATGGTAGCCACGATGCCGACCACCAGGGCAAGTAAAAGACTATACAGTTCCAAAAAACTCATTATCCAATCCTCGGATCGAGCAACCAAATAGCCCCTCACTCTCTTGCCAGGATGCCCGATGAAAATAATTCCCGGGTACCCTACTCCAGTCCGTGATGCTTCCCTTCGTATAATTTAACATTCCTGATCTCGCCTCCCTCATTGACCAATTCGAAATTATTGCCAGACAAAGGCTTTATCTTGTTACAGGAATAGTTGCGACCGGAGTTATTGTCAAATCTGGTGTATGAGCATCAGGCGGCGTCTCTGCCGGATTGATCATCCACCCGTTCTCCATCCCGAAACTGAACGTTATTCACGACCAGCTTCAGTTGGTTAAACCCCTTGATCCGCTTCCAGCGTTTCTGGGCGGATTGGAGCAATTTAAATACCATCGATAACGTAGTGTCGCGGTTGCCACAGGACCGGCTTCGCTTGGTCCTCAGCCTGACTGTGGCGAAGGTGGACTCAATGGGATTCGTGGTCCTCAAGTGAATCCAGTGCGCTGCCGGGAAATCGTAAAAGGCCAGCAGTTCATCCCGGTCTTTTTCGAGGTTTTCCATGGCCTTCGGGTACTTGTCCCGGAATCGCCTTAACGTGCTGTCAAAGGCTTTGTGAGCGCCATCACGGGTCTCCGCCAGATAGATCTCATGCAGGTCTGACTTCACCTTCGGCTGTACGGACTTGGGCAGCTTGTCCAGCACGTTGGCAGTCTTGTGAACCCAGCACCTCTGGTGCCGGGTATCCGGAAACACCTTGCTCAGCGCTTTCCAGAAGCCCAAAGCCCCGTCGCCTACGGCCAGCTTGGGCGCATTGTCCAGGCCACGTTCACGCAAGCCGGTGAGCAGCTCTCGCCAGCTGGCTTCGGACTCGCGGTGGCCATCTTCCACCGCGACCAGCTCCTTGTGGCCATGCTCTGTGACCCCGATAATCACCAGCAGGCAAAGTCGATCATCCAGACGAACATTGCTGTAGACACCGTCTGCCCACCAGTAGACGTAGCGCTTCTGGCCCAGGTCACGGCGACGCCAATCCTCGTGCTCCTTCAGCCACCGTGCCTTGAGCCGTGACACCGTGTTGGCGGACAGGCCCTTGGCCTGCTCGCCGACCAAGGCACTCAGGGCCTCCTGGAAATTGCCAGAGGAGACACCGCGCAGGTAGAGCCAGGGGATGAGTTCATCCAGACTCTGGGCCCGCTTCAAATACGGTGGCAGGAGCTGACTGTTGAAGCGAATGCCGGAGCCGCTGCGGTCCCGGACCTTGGGCACCTGAACGTCAACATCTCCAACGCCTGTCTGAATGGTTCGCTTTGGTAAATGACCGTTTCGGACTACCGCCTTGCGACCACCGGGTGTCAATACATCGGCATACTGATCCAGTAGCCCCTGAAGCTCAGACTCGACAGCCCGCGCAATCAGGTCACGGGCACCCTGTCGGATCAGATCGTGCAAGGGATCGTTCGTGGTCGCCTCTGGTTGTGAAAGAGCATGCAGGTTAGACTTGGACATGGCGTATCCATCCTCTGTTGGTTGTGATCTTGGTGGTGATCAACCAACAGGATACGCCATCCTTTCAGCCTGCTTCCATACACCAGAAATCACCATAACTCAACGGGCGGGCGATGACCTGACGGCCTTTGCAGCGTGGAAAGGAAGCGGACGGCGTGGTACATTTTGTCATGGCGGCTGAGGCGGTTGGTTCTTGTGTAGGAGCTTGAATTATAACCGATTTTCAGCCGCCTTTTTCATGTCTTATGCAATATCCAGGTTAAGCGGGTTGTCCGCATGGTCTTCGATCACGCGGTCGATTACCCCACCCAATGGGCGTCTACCGGCGCCATTGCCCCCAAGATTGGCTGTACACCGGAGACTCTGCGTAGCTGGGTTCGTCAGGCCGAACGTGACACGGTACATCGAGAAGGCACGACCACTACTGAACGCGAGCGGATCAAAGCCGACGATCAGCTCGGTGGCCAGCAGGCTGGGTTCGGCGGGGACGAGGCCGAGGATCATGCGTGCGGTGATGCGCCCCTTCTCGGTGCTGTCCTGGCGCACCGTGGTCAGGCGCGGCGAGCGGTACTGCCCTTCGGCGATGCCGTCGAAGCCGGTCAGGCGCAGGTCCTCGGGGATGCGCAGGCCACGCTGCTCGGCCAGGGTCAGGGCGGTGAGGGCAATGCGGTCGGACATGCACAGCAGCAGATCCGGCCGTTCGTCGTCGGGCAGGTCGAGAATGGAGGCGATCACCGGAGCGCAGATGTCATGGGTATTCTCCTCGATATTCCACACTGGCACCGCCGCCGGGTCGATGCCGTGTTCCTCGAAGGCGCGATGGAAGCCATCGAGACGGGCGCGGGTAATGGTGCGTTCGGCGGTCAACCAGGGTTGTTCCTCGGTCACCCGCCCGTTGCAGGGTGTCTCGGTGAGTCGCAGGGCGAGCACGCCGATGCGCCGTGGCGGTGTCGCCAGGGCATAGCAGGCGATAGCGTGACTGGCGGGCTCATTGTCGATGTGCACCATCGGCTGGCCGTCGATGTTGAAATCCACGGCGACCAGGGGGCGCTGGGCGGGCAGTTCGTTGAGCAGCATCGCGCTCGGCATCAGGCCATAGACGATGAAACCGTCGGCCATGCTGGCCGTGCCGGAGGTCTGCCGCGAACCGGGTTGCCGACCCGATAGCAACAGCAGGGTATGGCCATGATCGTCGAGCACTTCGGCGATCCCGGTCAGCAGCTCGCTGGATACCGCGTCGTTCAGGCTGTAGGTCAGGGTCTCGGCGAGGACTACCGCGATGATCCGCGAGCGGCCGGTGCGCAGGGTGCGGGCGCGGGCATCCGGTCCTTGATAGCCCAGGCGCTGGGCCTCGCTGAGGATACGCTCGCGCAGGCGCGGCGAGAGCTGGTCCGGTCGGTTGAAGGCGTTGGAAACGCTGGCGGTCGAGACGCCGAGTTCGCGGGCCAAGTCCTTGAGTGTGATATGCCGAGAGGGAGGTGTCACAGCGGAGTTCCATGCCGAATGCGTTGGGTGCCCAGCATACCGGCACGGCCGGGACTGGCCCAGTCCCGGCCGTGCCGGATCCTCCGACCCGCCCTTCGGAGCTCGGCCATATTCGGTACCGAGCGCCCGGGGCGAGCGATGTCAGCGATCCGGCCAGCCATCGGCGGTCGAAGTGATGGCGATGCCTCGTGCCGGCAGCGTCACGCTGCCCGCTTCCCATCGGCCGTTGACGCATGACGGCGCGTCGTCCAGCGGCGTGATGGTCGTCGGGGCGGGCAGGGTGCGGGGCTCGTCGGTGAAGTTGAGGGCCACCAGGAGGCGTTCGTCGTCGTGCCGACGCTCCAGGCGCATGACGCCGTCGCGTACCGGGTGATGAACGACCTCGCCCTCGACCAGGGCGGGATGGTGACGGCGGAAGGCGAGGAAGGCGCGATAGGCGTTGAGCAGTGAAGCCGGATCGTCTTCCTGGCGGTCCACGGCCAGGGCCAGGTGCTCGGTGGCGATCGGCAGCCAGGGGGCGGTCGTCGAGAAGCCGCCATGAGCGGCGTCGTGTCGCCAGGGATGCGGGGTGCGGCAGCCGTCGCGTCCCTTGTAGGCGGGCCAGAAGGCGATGCCGGCGGGGTCGACCAGGGAGTCGAAGTCCAACGTCACTTCGCCCAATCCCAACTCCTCGCCCTGATACAGGCAGATACTGCCGCGCTGGGTGAGAAGGAAGGCCATGTAGAGGCGCAGGGCCGCCGCGTCTTGCTCGGCATTCCAGCGCGTGGCCAGCCGTGTCACGTCATGGTTGCCGAGTGCCCAGCAGGGCCAGCCGTCGTCGAGACGGGCTTCCATGGTGGCCAGGGTGTGATGCAGGTAGTCGGGGTCGTGCCGTTCGCCCAGCAGGTCGAAGGAATAGCACATGTGCAGCCGCTTGCCGCCCCGGGTGTAGTCGGCCATCACCGTCAGCGAATCGTCGTCGCCGACCTCGCCCACCGAAGTGGTGCCGGGGTATTCGTCCAGCAGGGCGCGCAGGCGCTCGAGAAAGGCCAGGTTCTCGGGCTGGGTCTTGTCGTGCAGATGGTGCTGGAAGGCATAGGGATTGTCCGGGCGGACACCCATGAAGCCTTCCTCGAGCGCCTCCCGTGGCGGGTTGTCGCGCAGCTCCCCGTGGGTGCAGAAATTGATGGCGTCGAGACGGAAGCCGTCCACGCCTCGATCCAGCCAGAAACGCACTTCGCCGAGGACGGCCTCGACGACCTCGGGATGGCGAAAGTTGAGATCGGGCTGCTCGGCCAGGAAATTGTGCAGGTAGTACTGGCGGCGCCGGGTATCCCATTGCCAGGCCGCACCGCCGAAGATCGATTGCCAGTTGGTGGGCGGCGTGCCATCGGGGCGCGGGTCGGCCCAGACATACCAGTCGGCGCGTGGATTGTCGTGATTCTGACGGCTCTCGACGAACCAGGGATGCTGGTCGGAAGTGTGCGACAGCACCTGGTCGATGATGACCTTGAGCCCCCTGGCATGGGCGGCCTCCACCAGGCGGTCGAAGTCCTCGAGAGTGCCGAACAGCGGGTCGACGTCCCGATAGTCGCTGATGTCGTAGCCGAAGTCCTTCATCGGCGAGGTGAAGAAGGGCGGATGTCGCCGTCGACGGAGTATCGCGAGCGCTATTTCGATTTCACCTGGGACGCGATGGTCTGGAATGGCGAAACCTACGGTTATCCCATTTCAGTGGAGTCGCTGGGCCTGATCTACAACAAGGATATCGTCCAGACAGCGCCGGAAAGTTTCGAGGCCCTGGCCGAGCTCGACGCCGAACTGAGCGAGGAGGGCAAGAAGGCGATCCTGTTCGACTACGGCGAACCCTATTACGGCTGGCCCCTGCTGGCCGCCAATGGTGGTTATCCCTACAAGCGGACCGCCGAGGGATATGACGTCGGCGACATCGGCGTCAACAATGCCGGGGCCGTGGAGGGCGCGCAACGCCTGCGCGAGCTGATCGACTCCGGCGTGCTGCCCGAGGGAACCGACTACAACGTCATGGCCTCGCGCTTCAATCGTGGCGAGGTGGCGACCATGATCAGCGGCCCCTGGGCCTGGAGCAACCTGGAAAAGAGCGGCATCGACTTCGGCGTGGCGCCGCTGCCCAAGGTAGGGGAGAAAAGGGCGAAGCCGCTGTTCGGGGTGACCGCGGCCATGATCAATGCCGCTTCGCCCAACGATTTCCTGGCCACCGAATTCCTCGAGGGCTACCTGCTCGATGAAGAAGGGCTGCGGACCTTCAACAGTGACGGTTCGCTGGGCGCGGTGGCGCATCGGGCCTATCAGGCGGAACTGGGCGAGAACCCCAATATCGCGGCCACCCTGGCCAACGCCGAGATCGGCGACCCCATGCCCAACATTCCCGAGATGGGGCCTTCTGGTCGGCCATGGAGCCGGCGCTGGTGGTATCCTTGCTGTGGCTGGTGGTGGCGTTCCACCTGCGGGGGCAGTGGATGTTCGCGTTGCTGTTCCTGGTGCTGGGGGCTTCCCTGGCGGTAGTGTTCGGCAAGCGCGAGCTGATGAGTCATCGCTACGTCTTCCCGGCACTGGCCGGCATGGGCGTCTTCGTGATCTTTCCACTGCTGTATACCGTCGGCATCAGCTTCAGCAACTACAGTTCGAGCAACCTGCTCAGTGAGGAGCGGGTGCGTGCCCAGTTTCTCGAGCGTACCTATCAGGCCGAGGGCAGCGCCTTCGATTTCCGGCTTTACCGCGAAGGCGAGCGTGTCCGGCTCTATCTCGAGGCCCAGGGGGAAGAGACGAGTATCGGGGCGTCGCGCCTGATATCCGAGCCCCTGGTCGACAGCGAGTCGGGAGGCTCCCTGGCGGTGCATCCCGCCCAGTCGCCACCGGCTGGAGAGGTCCTGGGCATGCGCGAGGTGATCGCCGAGCGCGAGCGCCTCCAGCGACTGGTACTGACCACTCCCGAGGGCGTCGAGCTGCGCATGGCCGGCTTGCGGCACTTCGCGCCGATTCTGCCGCGCTACACGGAAAACCCCGATGGCAGCCTCACCGATCTACGTGACGGGACTCGACTGACGCCGGATCGCGAGCATGGTTTCTTCGTCGACGGCGAGGGCGAACGCCTGACACCGGGCTGGCCGGTGTCGGTGGGGCTGGACAATTACGCACGCGTGCTGCTGGATCCCGACGTGCGGGGCCCCTTCCTGGCCATCTTCGTCTGGACCTTCGTCTTCGCCGGTCTCACGGTGCTCTTCACCCTGGCGGTGGGCTTCGTGCTGGCCTCGTTGCTGCAGTGGGAGCAACTGCGGGGCAAGGCCGTGTATCGCACGCTGCTGATCCTGCCCTATGCCGTGCCGGCCTTCATCTCGATCCTGATCTTCAAGGGCATGTTCAACCAGTCCTACGGTGAGATAAACCTGATCCTCGAAGGGTTGTTCGGCATCCGTCCTAACTGGTTCACCGATCCGGCCATGGCCAGGACCATGCTGCTGATCGTCAATACCTGGCTGGGGTATCCCTACATGCTGCTGTTGTGCATGGGGCTCTTGCAGTCGGTGCCGCGTGATCTGTATGAAGCCTCGGCGGTGGATGGCGGGGGGGGGGCCTGACCAACATGTTCCGGATCACCCTGCCGCTGATCATCAAGCCGCTGACACCGCTGCTGATCGCTGCCTTCGCCTTCAACTTCAACAATTTCGTGCTGATCACCCTGCTCACCGGCGGCAGCCCGGACATTCTCGGGGCGAGTACGCCGGCAGGCACCACCGACCTGCTGGTCAGCTACACCTATCGCATCGCCTTCCAGGATGCCGGGCAGGACTTCGGGCTGGCAGCGGCCATCGCCACCCTGATCTTCCTGCTGGTGATGGGATTGTCGTTGCTCAACCTGCGGCTCTCCCGGGTCGAGGTGTAGGTCCGGATTCCAGGAGGATTCTTCCATGGCCATGGTTCAACCGCGTTCCATCCGTGCGCGCAAGCTGGCCGCGCATCTCGCCCTGCTGGGTGTTGTCGCCCTGGTGGCATTTCCCTTGCTGCTGGTGATCTCGATCTCCTTTCGCGAGGGCAATTTTGCCACCGGCAACCTGATTCCCGAACGCTTCTCCCTGGAGCACTGGTCTCTGGCGCTGGGGATTCCCTGGGAGCGCGCCGATGGCAGCGTCGTACAGCCACCGTTTCCGGTGCTCTTGTGGCTCTGGAATTCGGTCAAGGTGGCGGCGGTGTCCTCGGTGCTGATCCTGTTGCTCGCCACTACCAGTGCCTATGCCTTCGCCCGTATGCGCTTTCGCGGCAAGGCGGGGCTGCTCAAGGGGATGCTGATTTTCCAGATGTTCCCGCCAGTGCTGTCGCTGGTGGCGCTTTATGCGCTGTTCGACCGGCTCGGCCAACTGGTGCCCTGGCTCGGCATCAACTCCCATGGCTCGCTGATTCTCGCTTCGCTCGGCGCTGTGGCCCTGCATATCTGGACCATCAAGGGCTACTTCGAATCCATCGACGGCTCCCTGGAGGAGGCCGCCATGATCGATGGAGCGAGCACCTGGCAGGCGTTCCGGCACATCCTGCTGCCGCTGTCGGTGCCGATTTTGATGGTGGTGTTCATCCTCGCCTTCATCATGTCGATCATGGAGTATCCCATGGCCTCGGTGCTGCTGCTCGACGAGGACAAGCTGACGCTGGCGGTGGGCGCCCAGCAGTATCTCGCCGAGCATAACCAGCGCTGGGGTGACTTTGCGGCGGCGGCGGTGCTCTCCGGCCTGCCCATCACCCTGGTGTTCCTGCTCTGTCAGCGCTGGATCGTCGGCGGCCTGACCGCCGGCGGCGTGAAGGGCTGACACTCCTCCTCCGCTTACTATCGCCTACGCCCCGTTCCTCCGCCCCTCATCCATGGGGCGGGGAGGACAACAGGGCGCCTCCTTTCCGACACAGTGATATCATGGCGGCATCCCGTCAGGGAGCCGTCGCCGCTAACGCCCGACCGGGCTTCAAGAGCGCATGGGTTTCAAGCCCGGCTTTGCCATACACAACAAGAAAGGGATCATCATGACCTCACTCAGGACACGACGCTTTACGCTCTCCACCCTGACCGCCGCCATCGCCCTGGGAGCGACCGGGGCTGCACAGGCCGCCGACGTCGACTTCCACAGCTATGGTCGCTCGGGAATCGGCTCGACCACCGGCGGTGGCGACCAGGCGTGCTTCAAGGCAGCCGGCGCGCCGGCCAAGTACCGCCTCGGCAACGAGTGCGAGACCTACGCCGAGCTGGGCCTGGGCTCGACGCTCTACGAGAAGGACGGCAAGACCTTCTATTTCGACAGCCTGGTGGCCTACGTCAACGAGCAGGGCAACGACTTCGAGGCCCTGGACAGCGAAAGCGACGATGGCAACACCATGGCGCTGCGCCAGCTCAACGTCCAGGCGACCGGGGTGATCGAGGCACTGCCCAACGCGACCCTCTGGGCCGGCAAGCGCTACTACCAGCGCCATGACATCCACATGAATGACTTCTACTACTGGGACCTCTCGGGGCCCGGTGGCGGTATCGAGAACATCGACCTGGGCTTCGGCAAGTTGAGCCTGGCCTGGTTGCGCAACACCAGCGAGGACACCGAGTTCCCCGATGGGCGCCAGAACCTCGCCAACAACACCCTCGACATTCGCCTGGCGGACATCGCGACCAATCCGGGCGGTAGCCTCGAGATCGGCTACGACTATGGCGCGGCAACGCTCACCGATGCCCAGGACCGCGCCGGCATCGATCCCAAGAAGGGGTACATGGTGACCCTGCAGCACACCCAGGGTGACTGGTTCGGCGGTTACAACAAGCTTGCGGTGCAGTACGCCACCGACGGCATCATCGGCATCTCGGGTCGTATCAACACCGCCTCGACCACGCCGGAAGGCAGCATGATTCGCGTGCTCGACCATGGCCAGGTCAACCTGACGCCGGATATCGACATGCTCTACGCCGCCATCTACGAGGACCGTGACCTGGACAACGGCCAGGGGCAGACCTGGCTGTCGGCCGGCGTTCGACCGACCTATTACTGGACCGACACCCAGAGCACGGCGCTGGAACTCGGCTATGACCGTGTCGACCCTCAGGATGACGGCATGGAAACCGCCGACCTGACCAAACTGACCCTGGCCCAGCAGTGGTCGGCGGGACGCGGGGCCTTCGCGCGTCCGGTGCTGCGCGCTTTCGTGACTTATGCCAACTGGGATGGTGATGTCTACAACGCTGCCAGCGAGTCCATCGACATGGGCGAGTACGACGGCGTGACCGTGGGGCTACAGGCCGAGGCCTGGTGGTAAGCCTCACGCATGGCGTGAGATGACAGTTTGCTGATCGTTGGCCGGTGCCCTGGGGCACCGGCATTTTTCCTTGTCACCGCTTTCCTGCCACCCCACGAGGTCATGATATGTCCATCGAAGTTTCCCACAGGGCGGCCAAACGCCGTCTCGCCCTGGCAGGCGCCCTGGGAGCGCTGCTGCTCGGCGGCTGCGCCACGACGACGCCTTCGGCCACCGAACACCGGCCCGACGAGGCCTGGCTCGAGCGCGCCAGCGATTGCTGTCGAGGGCTCGATTCCCTGCCGTTATCGCCGCTGGCCGGCCATGACGAGCGAACCTTGCGCTTCGGCCCCGAGACGCCGATTCACCGCTTCGATACTGGTCCCAGCCCCTTTCACGCCATGGAGCTGCCGCGCGGCATGGGGCCGCTGCGCCTGGAGCTGATCAGCCGTGTGTGGCGCGACGACCAGGGGCATCTGTCACTGTTCGCCCCCCTGGTGTTGATCCTCGACGAGACGGGCGCGATACAGCGCCGCTTCGACTGGCGGGAGTTCACCTACCAGCCGACACGGGGCCTGAACGACGACCGCCTCTACCTGAGCTTCGGTATCACGCCCTCGGCCCGGGCCGACCGGCTGGTGGTCCTGACGTCCGATGCCGCTCGGGCCGCGGAAAGCGAACTGCTGCACCCGGCGCGAGCCCAGGCACGGGCGCGTCATCTCGCCGAGCCGGCGGTGGTCGATCCGGTGGCGCCGCACCTGGCCAGTGGCGAGGTATCGCTGCGGGTGAGGCCGCTGGGCGAGAGTGATGGTCTGCTGGCGCCACTGCTGGGCAGCGGTGGCGCCGAGACGGTGCCGACGAGCCCGACACAGGCCGAGCCACCTCCTGAGCACGAGCCGGTCGATTCGGCGCCCCTCGACTGGCGACGCATGATCCGGGCCGCCCTGGATAGCGGTGACCTGGAGCTGGCGATGACACTGGCCGAGCATGCCGAACGTGAAGGAGA
Organism: Halomonas sp. KX33721; assembly: GCF_001596805.1. Lineage (NCBI taxonomy): Bacteria > Pseudomonadati > Pseudomonadota > Gammaproteobacteria > Oceanospirillales > Halomonadaceae > Halomonas > Halomonas sp. KX33721. The sequence goes on from NZ_LVIA01000003.1 coordinate 162,701, forward strand.
ATCGGGCACCCGGCGTTGGCTGGCGGAACGCCTGGAGCGGCGCTGACGGCCATCGCCGGCGCTGGCGGGAAGAGACGCGACGAGGGAGAGGAGGGATAACCGTGACGGTTCAGGACACCCTGGTTCACTATCTGGAGCGCCTGACAGCGCTCATGGAGAAGATCGAACGACACGATACGGCGCGACACGGCATTCTGCAGGCCAGCCTGGCGCCGGATATGTTCCCCTTGCACACCCAGGCCAGGATCGCGGCAAACTTCGCGCTCCGCGCCTGCTGCCGGCTGGCCAGGGTCCCGGAGGTCTGTTTCGACGCCGGCGACGACCGAGACGATGGCGAGGTCAATCGCTACGCCAGCGTCCGGGAGCAGCTCGATCGCAGCCGTGAGTTCATCCTGGCGCTTTCCATTCCCCGGGATCCCGGGGACTCGCCGCTGGGCGAGGACACGGCGGGACACGCGGTCATCTCCCTGCCCATGGACGAATACGTCCAGGCCTTCGCCCTGCCGAACTTCTTCTTCCACTTGTCGATGGTCTATGCCATCGCCAGGGCGGAGGGCGTGCCGCTGGGCAAGGAGGATTTCGATGGCTATCACCGGTATCCGCCCGGCTTCTCCTTTCTCCAGTAGCCTGACGGGCCTGGCCGATCGTGACGAGAAGCCGGATCAGCAGTCGCTCGGTGTCAGGCCCGCCAGGCACCCGGGAGGCCCCGGTGCGGCGCACCGGGGCGGACGCGAGCCGCCCGCGTCATCGGGCGATGCCGGGGATCTCCACCTGGCGGGGACAGGCTTGACCCTCGGCATCGAACAGATGGCACTGCTCGCCGGACAGGCCCAGTGTCAGGGCTTGTCGGGGCTCGAGGCACGCCAGGCGGTCGAGACGTTGGGTCACGGTGCCTTCGACACCGTCCACGTCGATGTGGGCGAGGGTCTCGTAGCCGAGCCGTTCTGCGACGCCCAGGCGACCTTGCAGCAGGGCATCGGCCGTATCCGGCGTGACGAAATCCTCGGCACGAATGCCCAGGGTGGCCGTGTCGCCCTCCGTCAGGCGCGAACCATCCACCGCCACGGGCAGTGTCTCGCCGTTGGGCAGTCGCACGCCGGTGCGCCGCTTGCCGGGATCGATGACCGTGACCGGTAGGGTGTTGATGCGGGGAGAGCCGATGAAGGCGGCGACTTCCAGGCTCTCGGGGAAGTGGTAGAGCGTCAGCGGCGCGCCGACCTGGGCGATGCGACCGCTGCTGAGCAGGACGATCCGGTCCGCCAGGGTCATGGCCTCGACCTGGTCGTGGGTGACGTAGACCATGGTGGCGCCGAGTCGGCGATGCAGTTCGGCGAGCTGTACGCGCATCTCGACGCGCAGCGAGGCGTCGAGGTTGGACAGCGGCTCGTCGAACAGGAATACCCGGGGCTGCTTGACCAGGGTGCGGCCGATGGCCACCCGCTGGCGCTGGCCGCCGGACAGTGCCTTGGGGCGGCGATCCAGCAGTGGCGATAGCTGCAGGGTGTGGGCGGCGGCCTCGACCCGTTGCTTGATCTCGGCCTTGTCGGCGTGGGCGAGCTTCAGCCCGAAGGCCATGTTTTCCGCCACCGTCATGTGGGGATAGAGCGCGTAGGACTGGAAGACCATGCCGATATCGCGCTCCTGGGGCGGCGTCTCGTTGAGACGCTCGCCGTCCAGGCACATCTCGCCCCGGCTGATCTCTTCCAGGCCGGCGATCATGCGCAGCAGCGTCGACTTGCCGCAGCCGGAGGGGCCGACGAAGACCACGAATTCGCCATCCTCGATGCTCAGGTCGATGTCTCGCGAGACTTCGACGCCGTCGTAGTCCTTGCCGATGCCGGTGAGTGTCAGGTGTCCCATTGGTGATGTCTCCCTGTCAGGCAGCGTGGCGCTGCGTGGCGATGGCCAGTGCCCGGTCGGAGGCGTCGAACAGGTGAGTATGCTCGACATCGACGCGCAGAGCGACGTCCTGGCCGACCTGCCAGTCGCTGGGCGCTTCGCTGCGGTGGATCAGCAGGGTGTCGCCTTCCCGTGGTTCGAGATAGACATAGACCTCGTTGCCCAGGTACTCGACGTTGACGATCTCGAAGCGGTTGTCGCCCTCGGCCTCGGCCAGCCGCAGGTGCTCGGGGCGCACGCCCAGCGACAGCTCGGCGCCGGGCCCTTGGCCGCTGGCGTCCTGGGGCAGCGACAGCTCGCCGAGCCCCGGGGCCTGGACCCGACAGCCCTCCTCGTTCCCGCCGAGCAGTTCGGCCGGCATGAAGTTCATGGTGGGCGAGCCGATGAAGCCGGCGACGAACCTGGTGGCCGGCTGCTGGTAGAGCGTCTGGGGGCTGCCGACCTGCTCGATGCGACCGTCGCGCAGTACCACGATCTTGTCCGCCAGGGTCATCGCCTCCACCTGGTCGTGGGTGACGTAGATCATGGTGGAGCCCAGGCGGTGGTGCAGGCGGGCGATCTCGTTGCGCATCTGCACGCGCAGCGAGGCGTCCAGGTTGGAGAGCGGCTCGTCGAACAGCAGGATGCGCGGCTCCCGGGCCATGGCGCGCCCCATGGCCACGCGCTGGCGCTGGCCGCCGGAGAGCTCCTTGGGCTTGCGGTGCAGCAGCTCCTCGAGCTGCAGGATGCGGGCCGTGGCCATCACGCGCTCATCGACGGTCTCGTTGGCCATCTTGGCCAGCTTGAGGCCGAAGGCCATGTTCTCGTAGACCGTCATGTGCGGGTAGAGGGCGTAGGACTGGAAGACCATGCCCACGCCGCGCTCGCGGGGCGGCAGGTCGTTGACCACGTCGTCGGCGATCCTGAGCTCGCCGTCGCTGATCGACTCGAGCCCGGCGATCAGGCGCAGCAGGGTCGACTTGCCGCAGCCCGAGGGGCCGACGAAGACCACGAACTCGCCGTCGCCGACCTTGAGGTCGACGTCCTTGATGATGTGTGTGCGCCAGGCATGGCGCGCAGCGCCTGACTGGTGCTGTTTCCGAGGGTGGTGCCTTGGAATGACTTGGAGGTGAAAGTCCCCTGCACGCCCGGCAAGGGGAAGTGCTAGCCGACGGCAAGGGTGTCTCCCGCGAGGGAGAATCTGAAGGCAGCCCGAGGCAAAACGCTGGCCTGACGAACAGGAAGCGGATACGAGGCGTCATGGCGGGGTGAGGTGGCACGCATCACCAAAGCCCGATACTTGCACGGAACGCCATGACGTAAATCCGACAGGCATAAGCGGGAAGGTCGCGCGTCTTACCCTGGGAGGTCTGGTGGTCTGCCACGGTGCTACCGGCGTCGAGAGGCGACGGGATGGGTCACCAGACGTCAGCAGAGGCCATAGTAAGTGCCGATTCACCCCGGCACCAAGGGCCGAACATGAAGAACCGCGAGTAGGCGATGACGTCTCGAGGATCGATCATGAAGACAGACACTGACGCTGATACCGTCACCCACCCAGAGGGGCAGGGGCGGAACCCTGAGTCCCGGCCGGTGGGCGTCGAGACGGTCCCGGCGTCGTCATCGTGGACGAAAGCGGAGCCCGCCCCGCTCATGGAGGCCGTGGTAGCGAAGGCCAACATGGCGCGGGCTTACCGGAAGGTGGTTGCCAACCAAGGCGCACCGGGTGCCGATGGCATGACGGTGGACCAGCTGGCCGATCACCTGAAACAGTACTGGCCGACGCTGCGTGAGCGGCTGCTGGCCGGTG